>NZ_LTCZ01000334.1:473-286669 GCF_001583455.1 Rhodococcus sp. LB1
CGCGATATGGTGCAGCACCAATACCAGGATGTGCTCTCGGGAACCACATTCCAACAGTGTTGCTCGAATGGGAATCTCGCCGGACAGATCGAACCGATATCCCGCCGCCTCCGCAACGGCCTGCCTCGACCGCGCCTGATCGATCTTCTCCGCGTGCACCGGAATCGGGACTTCCTCCGCGGGCAGGATCCGCTGGAACGGCACCCCTTCGTCCTCCCCGAACACCGTCCGCAGGCTCTCGTGCCGGGCCACCACATCCCCGACCGCCGCGACCACCGCCTCGATGTCGAGGGCGCCGGTCAACCGCACTGCCACCGGAAGCCTGCGCGAACGACAACGGCACCCGATGGGGCCGCGCCCGCGGGAGCAACGGCACCCGCGCCACCGCGGCCTCCCCCAGCCGGGGCGCCAACTCCGCGACCGACGGGGATTCGAACACCACCCGGATCGGCACCTCCACGCCCAGCGCGTTGCGGATCAAACCCACCAACCGCGTCGCGGACAGAGAATGCCCGCCCAGGTCGAAGAAACTGTCGTCGATCCCCACCCGCGGAACACCGAGCACGTCACCGTAGAGCGACGCGAGAGTCTCCTCCACCGGTGACCGCGGGGCCCGAAACACGCCACCGATGAATTCCGGTGCCGGCAACGCTTTCCGGTCGAGCTTGCCGTTCACGGTCAACGGTAACCGATCCAGCACCACCACCGCCGCGGGCACCATGAACTCCGGCAGTCGTCCGGCCACGAAGCGCCGAACCTCGGACGACAGCCTGCTTGCACCGGGGTCGTTGACGTACTCGGTCATGTCGCCGAGTGGACCGTCGGGCAGATAGACATCGGATACCGCGACCGATGCCTGCGTATTCTCGTGCGGCCGGGTGGTGATGTCAGTGAATATCACGTCCATCAGGCCCGGTGTCGGTGACCAGGTCACCGACACCGCGAACCCCAGCTCCTCACCGATGTCGTGACAGTCCTGCGGCAACATCGCGTCCGTTCGACGGTCCGCGTCACGCCGGGCGGAGACGTGATCGCGGTCAGCGGCGTCGTCGAGCGCGTGTGTGGCATCGACGTCGGGCGCCAACCCCGCGTGCGGCACACCGATCACCCGCACACGGTCCGGACGCCGGCCCGTCAGGAACTGCCGCAAGACGGTGGGATCGCCGAATCGCTGCCACGACGTCGACGGCACATCAGCCAGCGACCGGGTCTTCGCCGGCTTCTTGCGCAGCACGACTTCGTATCTGTAACAGCTTAATTCGTTGACCGCCCGGACGCGCTCGAGTTGAATGTCGACTCCGCCGATGTCGGGGATCAGCGTCGGCAATGCTGTGAAGAACTCGGGCGCGAGCAGCAACTCCTGCTCGGCGGCAATGCCCCGGCGCACCCGATCGCGAAGCACCATGGCAGTCGTGTCGGCATCCGCGTGGGCGATCTGCACGCCAGTCGCGAATTCCCGGAGCAACGCGAGATTCCGGACGTCTCCGAGGAACAGCGCGCCCCCGGGACGGAGCAATCGCAGTGCCGTGCCGATCACGTCGATCAGATACCCCGCGTTCGGGAAGTACTGCACGACCGAGTTCAACACCACGGTGTCGAAAACACCGTGCGGCACACCCCCGAGGTCGTCGGCGGCCTGGACCCGCAGGTGCACCCGCTCGACCCAGGGGTCCTGCCGCTCCGCCAACCGAGATCGCAAGGCGTCGATCGTGGGAGCGGAAAAGTCCGTGCCCCAATACTCTTCGCAGTGCGGCGCCAACTGTGAGAGCAGCAGTCCTGTTCCGACCCCGATCTCCAACACCCGAGCCGGTCCGAGCTCGCGAATCCGAGCCACGGTCGCCGCGCGCCATTCCCTCATGTGCTCGAGGGCGATGGGCTTCCCGGTATAGCTACTGTTCCACCCCCCGAAATCCTCTCCGAACTCCGTCGGGTCGAGCTGCTCACCGGCATGGGACGCGTCCCCGGAATACAGGTCGTCGTATACCCGCCGCCACTGCGACACCAGCTCGGCCTCCCGTGCTCTGTCACGGACGAGCGAGACGCCCCTGTCGAGCACCACATACCCCACCAGCTGCGTGTCGGTTCCGGTGTCCCCGTCCGCACGATCGGCGCCGGAAGGGGGCTCGCGGGCGATCACCGCCGCCTGCGTCACCGCGGGATGTGACATCAGAGCCGTCTCGACCTCCCCCGGCTCGACCCGGAATCCCCGCACCTTCACCTGCTCGTCCACGCGTCCGATGAAATCGAGCATGCCGTCGGACGTCCACCGCACCACGTCGCCGGAGCGATACATTCGCGAACCGGGTTCTCCGAACGGGCACGCTACGAACCGTTCCGCCGTCAACCCGGCCCTACCCACATATCCTCGGCCCACCCCGAACCCTGCGACATACAACTCCCCCGCCGCACCGATCGGCACCGGCACCAATCCCGACCCCAACACGAAGACCCGCGTGTTACCGATAGGAATCCCGATCGGGCTTCGACCGCCGTCCCCGGCGCGTGCGGTCAACTCCAGATAGCTCACGTGCACAGTGGTTTCGGTGATGCCATACATGTTCACCAGAATCGGACTGTTCGAACGTTCGCCCGGGAACCAACCGCGTAGCCGGCCCGGGTCCAATGCCTCTCCGCCGAACACCACCATTCGCAGTACCGAATCAGGCCCCGGGGAATGGTCCTCTCGTTCGGCATCTGCGAACTCGTAGAACGCGGACGGGGTCTGATTGAGGATCGTCACCTGCTCCCGCCGCACCAGATTCCACAACTCGGCGGGCGAGCGCACCACTTCCCAGGGCACGATCACGGCCCGCCCGCCGTGCATCAATGCCCCCCACAACTCCCACACCGAGAAGTCGAAGGCCTGCGAATGACACCACGCCCACACGTCCCCGCCTCCGAAACCGCACCACCGATCGGTTCCGGCGAACAACGACACCACGTTGCGGTGGCTGATGACGACCCCTTTCGGGGTGCCGGTCGAACCGGACGTATACATGACGTACGCGGTATTGCCCGGACTCAGCGGGGCGATCCGGTCATCGTCGACGGGGTTGATCACCGCTGACATGCCGTCGGTGTCGGCGTCGTCCAGGTCCAACACGAGACAGGGAATGTCGTTGTCCGGCAAAGATGCCGCGGTCGCGGTGTCGGTCAGAAGCAGGAGCGGTGCGGCATCGGTGAGAATGAAAGCGGTTCGCGCGCTGGGATAGTTCGGATCGATCGGGAGATACCCGCCGCCGGTCTTGAGAGTCGCGAGGAGCGCGACGATCAACTCGGAGGACCGTTGCATCGCGACTGCCACGAGGGATTCCGGGCCCACACCGCGAGCGATGAGGTACCGCGCCAACCGATTCGCTCGACCATTCACGTCTCGATATGTCCAGTGCCGATCGCCGAGAGTGAGTGCCACCGCGTCGGGTGTCGCGGCGGCCCGCTGTTCGACCAGGTCGGGAATCGTGGCCCGGGGTACCGGTACCGTCGTGTCGTTCCAGGTACGCAGAACCAGTTCGCGTTCGGCGGGTCGGAGGAAGTCATGTTCCTCTATCCGGCCTTCCGGGTCGGCGACGACCGCACGGACGAACGCCATCAGCAGATCTGCATATAGCCGCACATCCTCACCGCTGTACAGCGCGCCGTTCGCGTCGATCTCGACGTTCATTCCGGCACTGCCCCGACCGCCGTAGTAGATCGAAACCGAGAGGTCGTCCACGGGGCCGAACGACACGCCGCGCATGGATGCCGGATTGCCTGCAAAATCGATCGAATCGAAGAACGGAATGATATTCAGAATCGGACCGAAACGATTCTCCACGGATCCGGACAGTCCTCTGTCTCTCCTGACATCGGAGCCCTGATAACGGGAATGACGCAAGATGGCACGAATCTCGGTACCCACGTCGTGTGCGACGGCGGCGAAAAGCGCCCGCGGTGGGATCTCCACCCGGAACGGCACCGCATTCGACACCAACCCCGGTGTGCGTCGTGCGGCCCCGACCCGATTGGCGACGGCCAATCGCATCATGAACTCCGACATCCCCGAGAGGCGATGGAAGAGTCCGGCTACCGCTGCCGCCAGGAAGCCCGGCATCGGTATCCCGATCGACTCTGCCGCCGTCAGCAATTGCGCGGTCTCGTCGTCCGACACCGTCAGGCTGTGATGCACAGTCACGGGAACCGGCGAACTCGGATGCCGCGGCAGGCGAAGTGGTTCGGGCAAGGCAGCGGTGTAGTTCCGCCAGAACTCCTTGTCGCGAGTGAATCGGTCGGACCGCCGATAGCGGGCATCTTCGTCGACGATCAACTCCGGTCCACCGAATCCGGATTCAGGAATCGGTCTTCCGGTCTGCAGCGCTGTGTAGATTTCACCGATTCGACGGGCAAGAATCGCGACGCCGAACCCGTCCATCACGATGTGGTGGCACACGGCGCACAGGAAGTATCGCGTGCCGTGAACCTTGATCAAGCCTGCTCGATACAGCGCATCCCGTTCGAGATCGAAGGGTACGGCGCCGACCTCTGACATCGACGCTTTCGCCGCCGATTCGGGGTCTGCTTCCGCACTGACATCGATGAAGAACGGCTTCCACGACTTCGAGTCCCGCACGACCTGGCGGGGGCCATCCTCGTCCTCGACGAAATTCACCAGTACCGAGCGAGCCTCGTCCGCCACTCGCCGCAGCGCGGCTTTCATCACCGAAGGGTCGATGTCGCCGGAAATGTCGAGATAGGCCGCAATATTGTTCGACAGGCCGGGCGCCAACTTCTGCGCCAGCCAGAGCGCCTCCTGGGCGGACGAAACCCGCAACGAGTCCATCGCGACCATGATGTGCCCTCACGAACGGCGGTAGGGATTCGCCAGGTGGCGACAGCGATCTGTCCCGACAAGTTTACGCCGCCGCGGTGTCCTCAACTGTCGATTCCTCACCGCCGCAACCACCGCGCGTAGGCAGATCCCATGGCCGTGACAGGACTCATCCGACCTGGTCAGGAAGCGATGGGAACACCGTTGCCCAGTCTTTTTCGATACTCACCACGGTCCAGCGGTTGGCGTCGGCCAGTTCGAGTGCCTGCTCGGCGCCCGCGACGTAGTCGAATTCGCGGGCGGCGTCGTCGTGGCGCAGCAGCAGCCGCAACGACGGCCGGTCCGGTTGCTCCGCGAATTGCAGCATCGGGATGTCCCCGTTGCTGTTTCCCGCCGCCAGGAGGGGCCGTCTGCCGACCCGGTTCCAAATCTGCACCGGCTTCTCGGGTCCGTCGTCGAGGACGTCGGCCTCGGCTCTGCGGACGATCGCGCCCCTGACGCCGTCGTGCTTCCAGATCAGCGACACCCCGCTACCGATGACCCTCTGCCGCGGAATGCCGTACACGTCGTGACTGATCGGCCGCATGAAATCGCGGCCGCCGCCGGAGACGATGTAGTTGCGGAATCCGTTGACGGCCAGGTACGCGAGCAACTCCACCATCGGTGCATAGCTGCACGCCAGGTAGTCCCGGTCGAGGGTGGGATGCCGGGCGGTGCGCAGGAACTGGTCCGCCCCGGCCTCGAACTCCTCGACGGTCACGTCGGCGAACGCGGCCAGCACCCCGACGGCGAGCACCGTCACCCCGCTGTCGTCGCCGCGGTAGTGATCGGTGATGACGGCGTTGAGCCAGTCGTAGTCGCGCGTGTAGGCGGCCTGCCAGGGCTGACGGGTGCGAAGTTCCTGATCGTGCTCGGCCATGACGACGAGGCGGCGCAGGATGAAGTCGAGCTGGATGGGCATCGGCTTCTCACACCACAGTGTGCCGTCGTTGTCGAAGACCGCGATCCGCTCCTCCACGGGAACGTCCTCCGCCGTCACACGCCCGACGAATTCCAGGACGGCCGCCTTGCCGGCACGCTCACGCCAGCTCGGAAGGGGCTCCGTCATGGCGTTTCCGCTCTCACTCACGCGAGAGCATGGCGGCGGCTTCGCGTTCGAGGTCGACGTAGGGTTCGCCGCTGACGTCGACGGCCACCCGGTTCAGGGTGCCGCCGGTGAACGCCCACGGGGCGGTGCCGGGGTAGTCGTCGGTGACGGGTTCCCCGGTGTCGCGGCCGGCGGTGAGACCCTCCCCGGCGATGCTGAACTTGCCGGGCTGAGTTCGGATCCGGCCCTCGCCGACCTTCCGGTCCCCGTAGTACAGGGTCAGCACCCCGTGGGCGATGCCGGGCGGATCCTCACCGTCCTTGTCGAACGAGGCGGCCAGGAGCAGGTTCTCGCCGGTCGGCAGGTCCTCGGTGGCGACGATCCGCTGTTCCTCGCTGCCGAGGAAGTTGTACTCGTAACGCAGGCGGTTGTCCTTGACGTACAGGGCGTGCCCACCGAAGCGGCTGCCGTGCGCGAACAGCACCCCCGATGCCCCGGGTTCGGGGAGATCGACCAGTGCACCGATCGAGTAGGAGCGGTTGCGAATGTTGACCGCGACCGACTCGGGGACCTCGGCACCGCCCGCGCGGTAGACGTAGCGGTTGCGCGGCGGCGCGAGCTGGGGGCGCGCGGTGGTGAGGATCTCGACCGCCGAGCGGTCGTCGAGGGGCAGCGCCTGGTTGGCGCCGGCCTCGTGGAACCACAGCCCGATCAGCTCGGCCAGCCGCCCGGGCTCCTCGGCGGCGAGGTCGTGCAGCTCGGCGCGGTCGATCTGGGTGTGGTAGAGCTCCCAGGTGTCGTCGGGGAACCGGGCCCAGCCGCTGATCGCCGGGTGGGTGGTGACGGCCTGCCAGCCGTCGTGCCAGATGCCTCGGGTGCCGAGCATCGAGTAGAACTGGGTGTGCTTGGCCGTCGGGATGGTGGCCGCGTCGAAGCTGTACCGCATGCTCACCCCCTGCAGCGGGTGCTGGGTGTGGCCCCTGACGGTGTCGGGCAGTTCGAGCCCGAGGCAGTCCAGGACGGTCGGGACGAGATCGATGGCGTGGTGGTATTGGTCGCGGGTCTCGCCGCGGGCGGCGATTCCGGCGGGCCAGGAGATGATGCACGGGTCGCTGGTGCCGCCGTTGTACGAATACCTCTTCCACATCTTGAACGGGGTGTTGAACGCCATCGCCCACCCGTTCGGGTAGTGGTTGTAGGTTTTGGTGCTGCCGAGCTCGTCGAGCATCTTCAGGTTCTCGGCCAGATCGTCCGGCACGCCGTTGGCGACCTTGTTCTCGTTGACCGAACCGTCCGGGCCGCCCTCACCGCTGGCGCCGTTGTCGGAGACCAGCATGACGATGGTGTTCTCGAGCTGTTCGGTGTCCTCGAGGTAGGCCATCAGGCGCCCGATCTGGTCGTCGCAGTGCGACAGGAACCCCGCGTACACCTCGGCCATCCGGGCGAAGAGCCGCTTCTCGTCGGCGGAGAGGGCGTCCCAGGGTCGGGTGAAGTCGAGCGGCGGGAACGGTTGCCCGTCGGGTCCGGTGCGGGTGTCGGGGGTCCCGATCGGGTTCACCGGGGGCAGTTCGGTGTCCTGCGGGACCAGGCCCATCTCCTTCTGCCGGGCCAGGGTCTGCTCGCGCAGCGCCTCGTAGCCGTCGTCGAACCGGCCCCGGTAACGGTCGGCCCATTCCCGGGGCACCTGGTGCGGTGCGTGCGCGCAGCCGGGTGCGTAGTACAGGAACACCGGCCGGTCGGGGGCGATCGCCTTGACGTCGTCGAGGTACTCGATGGCCTTGTCGGTGATGTCGACGCTGAGGTGGTAGCCCTGCTCCGGGGTAGCCGGTTGCTGCACGGGGTGGTTGTCGTGGACGAGGTCCGGGTACCACTGGTTGGTCTCCGCGCCGAGGAAGCCGTAGAAGCGGTCGAAGCCGCGGCCGACGGGCCAGTTGCGTTTGGTGGAGGCGAGGTTCATCTCGTCCTCGGCGCACAGGTGCCACTTGCCGACCATCGCCGTGCTGAATCCCTGCTCGACCAGGACCTCGGCGAGGGTCGCGCACTCCGGCGGAATGTGCCCGTTCGCGCCGGGGAAGCCGACCGCGCATTCGCTGATGCAGGCCATCCCGTTGGTGGTGTGATTGCGGCCGGTCAGCAGGCAGGACCGGGTCGGCGAACACAGGGCAGTGGTGTGCCACTGGGTGTAGCGGAGCCCGTTGTCGGCGATCTTGTCGATGTTCGGCGTCTCGATCGGCCCGCCGTAACAGCCCAGGGCGCCGAACCCGACGTCGTCGAGGACGATGTACAGCACGTTCGGTGCGCCGGACGGTGCCTTCGGCTGCTCGTACGGTCCCCAGTCCGGGACCGAGTCACGAATATCCAGGTTGACGACACCTCTGAACGGCTTGGCCATGACGAGCTCCTCGAATGGGTCCACCCCTGACTTCCACCCAAGCACTGTCGGCAGGTGAATGGCTAGGGGTGTGCTCGAAATGTCCGACTGTGCCGGAACGGAATTCCCCTAGCTCCGACCGCGGGCCGCCAGCGCGTTGACGAACACGTTCGCGATGTCGGCGGGATCCTTCGCGACGTAGCTCGACCCTCCGGTCACCCGCGAGATCTCGGCAAGCGTGGCCGCGTCGGCGTCGTCGGTGATGCCGATCGTCACGATGATGACGGGGCGTGCCGGATCCATCTCCCGCTCCAGGATGCTCATCAGCTGGTCCCTGGTGATGGAGTCCGGGTCCTCGTTGGCACCGTCGGTCAGGATGATCACACTGTTCACGGCGCGCGGATCGTACGTCTCCTGCACCGTCCGGAACGCGGCGAGCGTCGTGTCGTACAGCCCGGTGCCACCGCCGATGAGCCCTTCGACCTTCGTCGCCTGCTGCGCCATCAACTGGCGTTGCGTGACACCGTCGACCACCGTGTCGTAGCGCCGGATCGGGACCATCTCCTTGTAGTCCTGCGGTCCCCCGCCCAGCCCCTGCGAGAACGCCCACAGGCCTGCCGACACGCTGTCCGGGAACATCGCATTGCCGGCGAGTGCGGCATCGACCGTGAGATCCATGCGCGACCGGTTGCCTGCGGGGGTCTCCATCGACCCCGACACGTCGATCGCGACGAGCGTGCGAATGGGTAACGCCATCAACGCCCACCCGCCGAGGGCGTCCTGTAGTGCCGACTCGTCCTCGAGCGCGAGCTTGGTGACCCTGCCGACACCGCGGCCGTCGGCCAGTGGACTCCCGTCGGGTCCGCGGAATCCGTTCTCCGCGAGTACCGCGCGGGCCTCGGCGCCACCGAGAACAGCGGCGACGGCACGTGCCACCTGGGTGGCCTTGTAGTGCCGGTCGGGGGCCGGCGACGTGACGACGAGCGGGAAGTTCATGAAGTTGCTGCCCGTCGGGGGCACCGTCGCGGTGAGCGTGCGGGCGCCGTCACCGTCGGAGAAGTCGAGCACGGACTGTTCGGTGGCCACGGCGACTCCACCGTTGTCGACGACGCCCTGCAGCATCTCCTCGCCGACGGGCTCGTCCACGGTGCGTGCACTCTCCTCCTGCGCGAGCGGGACCAGCGCCGCCCGCACCGTCCCCGCGGACACGGGATCGGCCTGGCCCTCGGCGAGTGCCGCGTTGATCGGAGCCTGCGCGACGCCGGTCACGAGGGGGTTGCCCAGCTGGATGTCGTTGATCTGGAGCGCGGCGAGCCACGTCGGCGACGTGGGGGCGTCCGCCTCGCGGGACGCCAGGACGACGGGTGACGATGCGATCGAACCCGTCATCACCTCGACGGGACCGGCTGCGGTGAGTGCCGCCTTGCCCACCCAGGCGCCGGTGTCGGGGATCCAGAGATCCGGGGCGTCGGTTCCCTTGCCGAGCCGTCCCGCGATGTCGCCGGACGTCGCGCCGCTGACGGCGACGTTCGCGCAGCCCAGGTCGGTGTCTTTCGCTTCGCCGAGAATGCTGCTCAGAGCGGGCACGATGCTCGGGTCGGCGGCGAGGGTGTAGTCGGCGACCTGATCGCAGTCGTCGGCCCAGGAGCGCACCGCCTGAACGACGACGACAACGGAGGCCACGAGTCCGATCACGACGGCGGCGCACACCGCGTAGAACCCGGGCGAGCGACCGTCGCGCTCCTGCCCCGCGCTCGAATGACGCCCTCCGGCCATCGCCTGCCTCCCTAACATTTCGGTCACGAGACGACCACCGACACACCCGGACCGAATATGATCCGCCCCACATCGTAGCGAACGGTGCAGCGTACGATGCTGCGCTAGTGACGGGGCGGTATCAACCCCGGCCTCCGGGCGACCAGCGAGTCAGCGCTCGGGTTGCGCGACCTCGAGCCGGCGGGCGACGAGCGCGGCCTGGATCTGCCGCAGCCCGGACGGGCGGGTCGGATCGCAGCCCGTCAGCTGCGCCACCCTCTTGAGCCGGTAATCCACCGTATTGGTGTGAAGGTGCATCTGCTTCGCGGTGCGCTGCCGATTGAGATCGTGGCCGATGTGCACCTCGAGCGTCTCGATCAGTTCGGGTGAGCCCTGCAACGGCTCGAGGATCCGCGCCAGGTGGGTTCTGCCCGGTCCGGGCCGGGTGAGCTGGTATTCGAGCGCCAGATCGTCCATCTCGTAGAGGCCCGGTTCCAGCGCCAGCTGATGGGCGAGGTCGAGGAGTTCGTGGACCTGGTCCGCCGCCGCGGGGATACCGGCAGTGCGAACCCGGGTTGCCGTGGCGGTGAGCGGAACTCCGGCGGCCGCTCCGATGCGGTCGAGCAGGGACACCATCCAGGCCCGCTCGGGTGAGCCGGGCAGCAACAGCGTTCCACCGTCCGGGCTCAGCGAACAGAGGGCGGCACCACCCGCGGCGTCCGCGAGCTCGATCTGCAACCGGCGGAGCTTCTGCCGGGCGACGACGGTTTTGCGCCGGTGGGTCACGGCCTCCGTGGGATGCGACGGAATCGACAGCCCCAGCACCACGTACTCGTCGGCCAACTCCACGCCTGCGTGCCGCGCGGCGGTCGCCGCCTTTCTGCCGCTGAGCAGCGCCGTGACGAGATTGACCGCGGCACCGTCACGTTCGCTGTTGACGGCTTCGAGTTCCTCCACGTAACTGGTCGTGGCGGCGACGGTCACGCACTCGAGGAGGCTGAACATCACCTTCTGGATGACCAGGAGTTCGGGCAGGTCTTCCTCGCGGGCGTTCGAGGCGACGAGGTCGCCGGCCTCCTGGATACCTTCGTGGAGGATGCGGAGTACGAGCTTCAACGGGAATCCCTCGCGGGCCCAGCGCGCGGAACTGTTGCGTACCTCTGCGAGGTCCTCGTCCGTCGGGCTGATGCCCTCGTCGAGCATCTGGATACCGAGGCCGAGGCAGACGATCGTGAAATCCATGACGTCGCTCTGCAGTTGTTCGCCGGGAAGCGAACCGCACGGGGTCACGTTGTCGGCGAAATGCCGGACCAGTTTCTGCGCGACGGTCAGCGTGTCGCGCAGCGGGGCCGAGGCCGGCCTGCCGTCGACGAGGATCTGCGAACCCGGCCCCGAACTATGATTCGTCATAGATCTGATCACTCCCATATGTGGATGACACCGAACTCCCGCACCATCGACATCACGAAAACATAACGAGGGTTCGCTTCTGTCACCGTTGTATCACGACAGCGCCCTGTCCAGGGCGAATACGGGTGATCCCACGTGGACGGCCGTCGTCCGGACCCGTGTCCGTCGGCGCTTCGACCGCCGATCGAGTATCGGCTCCGGGCGGAGCGGGGCCCTCCCGGCCTCCCCGCGGGTGTGAGGTGCCACAGACGAGGGTCTGTCAGGTCTCCTCGGCGACCCGGACCACAATCTTGCCGAAGTTGCTGCCGCGGAGGAGGCCGATGAACGCCGCAGGCGCATTCTCGAGCCCGTCGACGATGTCCTCGCGGTAAGCGAATCGCCCCTCCCGGATCCACCCGGACACATCACGCTGGAAGTCCGCGTACATCTCGGAGACGAACTCGCGCTGGATGAATCCGCGGATCGTGAGACTCTTGACCAGCACCCGGGTGAAGAACCCCGGCAGCCGATCCGGCCCCTCGGGGGCCTCCGTGTCGTTGTACTGCGCGATCAGGCCGCACACGGGCACTCGCGCATACAGGTTGAGCAGCGGCAGCACTGCCGCGGCCACCGCACCGCCGACGTTCTCGAAGTACACGTCGATGCCGTCGGGACACGCGGCGCGCAGTTCCTCGGCGAAGTTCGGGGACCGGTGGTCGACAGCGGCGGCGAATCCGAGTTCGTCCAGCAGGTAGGCACACTTCTCCGGTCCGCCCGCGATCCCGACGGCCCGGGCGCCCTTCAGTTTCGCGATCTGCCCCACCGCCGACCCGACCGGACCACTGGCCGCCGCGACGACCACCGTCTCGCCCGCCTTCGGTTGCCCGATCTTCAACAGGCCGGAGTACGCGGTGAAGCCCGGCATGCCGAGAACTCCGACGGCGGTCGACAGCGGCGCGGCGTCGCGGTCGAGCGTGCGGAGCTGGTTACCGTCGACCACGGCGTGCGACTGCCAGCCCGCATACCCGAGAACGTAGTCACCGGTTGCGAAATCCGAGTGCCGCGAATCGACCACCTGCCCGACGGTGCCACCGACCATGACCTCGTCGATCTCGACCGGGTCGGCGTAGGACTCGGCGGCACTCATCCGGCCGCGCATGTACGGGTCGAGGGACAGGTAGATGACGCGGACCAGCACCTGACCGTCGGCGGGTTCGGGGAGGTTCACCGCCTCGAGCCGGAAGTTGTCGGCGGTGGGCGCGCCGTCCGGCCGTGAGGCGAGGACGATTCGGGTGCTCTGAACGATGCTCTCGACACTCACTGTGCGCCTGCCAATCCGTGTTGGGCCGGTATCGCCCGCCACCTTACCGATTTCAGAACAGCTGCTTTTTCTGCACCTTGCCCATCGCGTTCCGTGGAAGCGACTCGACCACACGGATCTCGCGGGGCCGCTTGTGCACCGACAGTTCGGTGGCCACGTGCTCGATCAGCTCGGATTCCGACACGTCGTCCCCCACCACGAACGCCACGAGCCGCTGACCGAGGTCCGGGTCGGGAAGGCCGACCACCGCGGCTTCCCGCACACTCGGGTGGCCGAGGAGGGAGGTCTCCACCTCTCCTGCCCCGACCCGGAATCCGCCCGACTTGATGAGGTCCGTGGATTCGCGGCCGACGATGCGGTGGAACCCCTCCGGGTCGATGACGGCGACGTCGCCGGTCTTGAAGAAGCCGTCGTCCGTGAACGATTCGGCCGTCGCGTCGGGCCGGCCCAAGTAGCCGTCGAAGAGCATCGGGCCGCGCACCTGCAGACCGCCGATGGATTCGCCGTCGTGGGGGACGTCGCCGCCGCGCTCGTCGCGCAGCCGGGTCTCGACGCCGCGGACCGGCACACCGACCCACCCCGGGCGACGCTCGCCGTCGGCCCGGGTGCTGAGCGTGAGCATCGTCTCGCTCATGCCGTACCGCTCGATGGGTGCGAGCCCGGTCAGCTCGTGCAGCTTCTCGAACACCGGCACGGGCAAAGGGGCGCTGCCCGACACCAGCAGTCGGGCACCCGACAGCGCGCGCGCCGACTCGGGGTCGTCGGCGATGCGACTCCACACCGTGGGAACACCGAAATACATCGTCCCCCGTGCCGCGGCGTAGGCGGCCGGGGTGGGCTTGACCGTGTGGACGAGACGGCTGCCGATACGCAACGGTCCCAGCACACCGAGGATGAGACCGTGGACGTGGAACAGTGGAAGTCCCTGTACCAGTGTGTCGTTGCCGGTCCACTGCCAGGCGTCCGCGAGGGCGTCGAGACCGGCGGCGACGGCCTTCCTGCTGATCAGGACTCCCTTGGGCGGTCCCGTGGTGCCGGAGGTGTAGAGCACGAACGCGATGCCCGACTCGGGCGGTTCCGGGTAGCTGTGCCACGACCGGGCGTGGACGCGGACCGGAACGACGGGCAGGCCCGCCGCGTCCGCGGGCGCCTCACCCAGCCACGCCTGCGCGCCGGAATCGCGCAGGATGTGCTCGAGTTCGGCGGGGCCGGAATCGGGCGGCACCGGCACCGCGGTCACGCCGGCGATGAGGCAGCCCACGACGGCGAGGACGGTGGTGACGGTGGGGGTGGCGAGGATCGCGACCCGATCCGCGCGTGCCACACGTTCGGCCACGGACGTCGCCGCACCGAGCACGTCGCCGCGCGACAGGGTGGTGTCGCCGATCCGGATGGCGTCGGGAATGTCGTCGCCCTGGGCGACGGCCAGAGGATTCAGAGATCGCAGCAGCACACGGTCAGCTTCTCACAGGGCCCGGACGCGGTCCGGTGGGTCTCCCGGTGGCGGACTGACGGTGGCCAGCGCCGCGCCCAGCAGCGCCCCGGTCAGAACAGCCAGTCCGTGGGCGTCGTCGACGACCACCAGCAGGACACCGGCGACGACGATGCCGCCGCTTGCGGCGAGTGCCCGCCACTCCTTGGACTGCATCACCACCAGGCCGGCGAGGGACGCGGCCAGCGCGAGCGTGGCACCCGAGTTGCCCGCGCCGGGCGACGGGAACAGGAACGCGGTGAACAGGCCGAAGATGATCTGGCTCGCCACGAACAACAGTACGGCCCGCGCTCCACCCCAGACCCGGACCGCGAGCGGGGCCACCCAGGCGAGAACGAGCAGATTCACCACGGTTCCGGCCAGTCCCCCGTCCTGCACCGCAACCGAGGTGACGATCCGCCACCACTGGTGGTCCCGGATCTGGGTGGGGTCACGCTCGAGGGCGTCGAGGACTGCGGGGACGACGATCTGCAGCAGCGACGGCACGGCGATCAGCAACCACAGCACCACCGCGGTGCGCGGCGGACGAGTGAGCCGGACCTCGCCGATGCGGGTCGAAGCGAGCACCGTGGCAAGCACGATGACGACGGCGTAGAGGACCGCACCGGTCCATCCCCCGCCCGAAGTCGTCACCGCGAAACCTTACAACGGCGATTCCCCGCCGCAGCCGATCGGCGGCCCGCGTCGTTCAGTCCCGCGTGACCACCGAGCGCAGGAAGAACCGCAGGTTCGAGGGACGCTCGGCCAGTCGCCGCATGAAGTACGCGTACCACTGACTGCCGTACGGCACGTACACCCGAACCTGCTTGTCCTCGTTGGCGAGCCGACGTTGTTCGACGTCCCGGATCCCGAACAGCATCTGGTGCTCGTAGGCGTCCGCGGCGCGGCCGGTGCGCCCGACCAGCGGGGCGACGGCGTCGATGACGGCGGGATCGTGCGAGGCCACCATCGGGTACCCGGATCCGTCCATGAGGATCCCGAGGCAGCGCAGATACGACGCGTCCACGGCGGCGCGGTCCTGGAAGGCCACGGACTCGGGTTCCCGATACGCGCCCTTGCAGAGCCGGACCCTCGAACCTTGTCCGGCGAGGGCACGGCAATCGTCCTCGGTGCGTCGCAGGTACGACTGCACCACCGCACCGAGCCAGGGGTAGTCGTTGCGGAGTTCGCGCACGATCGCCAGCGTCGAATCGGTGGTCGTGTGGTCTTCGGCGTCCACGGTCACCCACACCCCGGCCGCCTCCGCGGCGGCACAGATCGTGCGGGCGTTGTCGGTGGCGATCCTGCGGCCGTCGCCGGCGAGCGCCTGCCCGAGCGCCGACAGTTTCACCGACACCTCGAGCCGGCGAACACCCGAAGTCCCTTCCGCTGCTTCCGGTAGCACCCCGAGATCGGCGACGAGCGCCAGATATTCGTCGACCGTCGCCTGGGCTCCTGCCGCGTCTCGCGTGTCCTCACCGAGGAAGTCGATCGACACCGACCGGCCCGAATCGAGGATCTCCCGGACCGACGACAGCACCGCTTCCCGGCTCTCCCCGGCGATGAAGCGGTCGACGAGTTTCCGCGTGACGGGGGCACCCGTGACCGCCCGTTCGACGCGGGACGACCGGGCCGCCGCGAGGATCGCCGGGCGCAGCGGATTCGCCAGAACCGTGGGCGCTTTCATTCCGACCCCATGTGCGGATAACGGTAATCGGTGGCCGGGACGAACGTCTCCTTGATCGTGCGGGCCGACACCCACCGCAGCAGGTTGAGCTTGGACCCCGCCTTGTCGTTCGTGCCCGAGGCACGGGCGCCCCCGAACGGCTGCTGCCCGACGACGGCACCGGTCGGCTTGTCGTTGACGTAGAAGTTTCCGGCGGTGAACCGGAGAGCAGACGTTGCCTGCTCGACGGCCTGGCGGTCGTCGGCGATCACCGCACCGGTCAGCGCGTACGGGGCCGCCGAGTCGACCTTGGCGAGCACGTCGGCGAACGCGTTCGGCGCCGAGTCGTCGTACACGTGCACCGTCAGGATCGGACCGAAGTACTCGGTGGTCATCGCCTCGTCGGCCGGGTCGTCCGCGAGGAGCACCGTGGGGCGGACGAAGTAGCCGACGCTGTCGTCGTACTTGCCGCCGACGGCGATCTCGAGGCCGGCAGCGCTGCGGGCACGTTCGATGGCCGCGACGTTCTTGTCGTACGCACGCCGGTCGATGAGGGCGCCACCGAAATTCTCCAGATCCGTCACGTCACCGTAGGTGAGGGCGTCGACTTCCGCGGTGAACGTGTCCCGCATCCGCCGCCACAGCGACTTCGGGACGTACGCACGGGAAGCGGCCGAACACTTCTGGCCCTGGTATTCGAACGCACCGCGGATCAGCGCCGTCCGCAACACGTCCTCGTCGGCCGACGCATGCGCGACCACGAAGTCCTTCCCGCCGGTCTCCCCCACCAGCCGGGGGTAGCCGGCGTACTTCCCGATGTTCGCGCCCACCTCGCTCCACAGATGCTGGAACGTCCGGGTCGAACCGGTGAAGTGGATACCCGCGAGGTGGGGATCGCTCAGCAGCACCTCCGAGACCGCCTGCCCACTGCCGGTGAGCAGATTGATCACGCCGGGTGGCATTCCCGCCGCCTCGAGCAGTTTGATGGTCCAGTACGCGGCGACGGTCTGCGTCGACGACGGCTTCCAGATCACGGTGTTGCCCATCAACGCGGGCGCGGTCGGCAGGTTCCCCGCGATCGCGCTGAAATTGAACGGCGTGATGGCGTAGACGAACCCCTCGAGCGGACGGTATTCGAGCCGGTTCCACACACCCGGTGACGAGATCGGCTGGTCGGCGAGGATCTGGCGTGCGAAGTGAACGTTGAAGCGCCAGAAGTCGATCAGCTCGCACGGCGCGTCGATCTCCGCCTGCTGAACCGACTTCGACTGGCCGAGCATCGTCGCCGCGGCGAGCGTCTCGCGCCACGGCCCGGACAGCAGGTCGGCGGCGCGCAGGATGACCGCGGCGCGGTCGTCGAACGAGAGGGCCCGCCAGTGCGGTGCCGCGGCCGTGGCCGCCTCGACCGCCGCCGACGCGTCGTCGTGGGTGGCGCTGCGCAGCGTGCCGAGCACGGCGGCGTGCCGATGGGGTTGCACGACGTCGACGCGCTCGCCGTTGCCGTGCCGGTGTCTGCCGCCGATCACGTGCGGGATGTCGACGGGATTGGTGGCGATATCGGTGAGTGCCGATTGCACTCGGGAACGTTCGGGACTGCCCGGCGCGTACGTGTGGACCGGCTCGTTGGTGGGCACCGGAACCTGGGTGATGGCGTCCATGCTGCCTGCCTCCTGCCCTCAGATCGTGAGGAACTGTGACCGGGACCGCGGGCGGACGGGGAGACCCGTCCGAGCGGAACCCTTGAGCCCAGGTTAGCGCCGGATGGGGGTACTCATCCGGTTTTGACGCGCGGGTCGGCTGGCTACCATCGGCACATGGCCGAACGGAATCGCGTGTCACCCCGATCCGAGATCGTCGCGATTCCACTCCGTGGCCGGTTCATGGGGAACCGGGGCTGCCTGCACCGCGGGCACACCGTCGTGCGCAACCATTCCGGCAAGCGGTGGATCATCTGCGTCACCGACTACCCGGCCCGCACCGTCGCCCAGTGGAGCGAGGGCCATTACACGGTCCTGTTCTTCCACGACGAGGCGGTCGCCCTCGCCGCCGGGCACCGGCCGTGCGCCCTGTGCCGACGCGAGCGGTACAACGACTTTCGCGTCGCCTGGCAGTCGGCACACGGGGGCGGGCTGCCCGGCGCGGACGAGATGGACGCCCGGCTGCACGGGGAACGGCTGGTCGATTCCCACCAGCGCACTCACGAGGCCGCGTGGTCGTCGTTGCCCGACGGCGCCTTCGCGCTGTTCGACGGCGGACCCGCGGTCGTGCGCGACGACACCGTCGTCCCGTGGTCGGCCGAAGGATACGGGACTCCGGCGAACCGGCCGACCGGCACCGCCACCGTCCTGACACCGCCGTCCACCGTCGCCGTCCTCGCAGCCGGCTACCGCCCGGACGTCGCGTAGTTCGCCTTACACGTCGCGTGCGTTCGACACGAGTTGATGGACGTCCTGGTCGGTAGCGCCGAGTCCGAAACTGATGATCCGTTCGGGGTGGATACGAATGGTCGGTCCGCCGAGATCGTTCGCCTGGGCCGCGTCGGCGTCGAGTGCCTCGGCGCGCCCGCGGATTTCGACGCAGCGCACCCGCCACGGGTCGACGGACGGCACGTCGTCCACGACGAACGCCACCTTCCCGTTGCCGGCGACGTTGCGGAACTTGCGGCTCGCCGCCATGTTGTAGCCCTGGATGTCGATCGTGGACGTGGCGGCGTTGTAGTGAAAGCCGACGGGACTGACCTGCAAGGTTCCATTCGGCTGGACCGTCGCGAGCCGGCCCAGTCGTTGTGACGCCAGATAGTCGAGTTCCTGCTGGGTGAAGGACATGACGCCAGGCTAGAACCTGAACGGCGCTCGAGGTCAAGGATCCGGGACGTCCTCAGCCGAGATCGTCGACCGCGCGCCGGGCGTCCTCGACCCGCCGCTCCGCCGCGTCGAGGTCTCGCTCCCCCCGGTGCACCGCCTCCGCCGACGCCTTCTCCGCGTTCCGGGTGAACTGCCGCTCCTGCTCGGCATGTTCGAGTTCGGCGCGCAGTTCCTCGATCCGGTGGTCGATCTCCGTCAGCGTCGACCGCGCCTGCTCCAGCTCCGCGTTCGCGTCGTCCAGCGCGCCGCGGACCTCGTCCGCCTTCGACGTGGCGTCCGCCAGTTCCGCCTCCGCCGCCGCCCGTTCGGCGTCGTGGTCGCGCTCCGCCGACTTCTTCTTCGACTTCCTCCCCGACTTCTCGGCCGAGGGCGTGGTGGCGGGTTCGGACTTCGGGGTCTTCGTCGCGGCTTTTCCCTGGACGACGGTGAGTCCGGCCGGACCGAATCCGCTGTAACTCGCCGCCGTCACCACCCGGCCACGCCGCACCTGTTCGGCGGTCTCGGCGTCGGCGAGTGCGGCGTGCAGCGTCTGACCGACATCCCGCAGGGCGTCCTCCCCGACCGTCCGGCCTCGCTCGGCGGCGAGTTCACCGGCCTTGCGCGCCAACGCGCGCACCACCTGCTGCCGTTGCGTGTTCAGCCGCCGAAGGTCCGGGCCGGACAGGTGTCGCTGCGCGTCGCGGAGGGCTTCACCGAGAGTGAGGAGCGCGTCGACCTCGTCGGGTAGCTCGCGGGCGAGCAGATTGACGAGCCAGCCGACGACCGTCGGCTTCCGCAGCTTCCCGATCTCGGTCGCCAGCGCGCGGTCCTTGTTGTCCCGCGCCGCAGTCACCCGCGCGGTGCGGGCCTCGACGAACTCACCGGGGTCGAGGCCGTACAGTTCGTCGGCGACGTCGTCGAGGGTCACGGCCCAATACTTTCACCGTGACCGCCCAGTTCGGGCCGACTCGGGTCAGACCAGTCGTTCGGCCGCGGCCGCGATTCGTTCGTCGCTGGCCGTGAGGGCGATGCGCACGTGTGTGCCGCCGCCGGGACCGTAGAACTCCCCGGGTGCCACGAGAATGCCCCGCTCGGCGAACCACTCGACGGTGTCCCGGCAGGCTTCGCCGCGCGTCGCCCACAGGTACAGCCCGGCTTCGGAGTTGTCGACGGTGAATCCGGCGCCGCGCACGGCTGCGAGAAGGATGTCGCGGCGACGGCGGTACCGCTCACGCTGCTCGTTCTCGTGGTCGTCGTCGCTGAGCGCGGCGGTCATCGCCGACTGGATCGGCAACGGAACCATCATGCCCGCGTGCTTGCGGACCTCGAGAAGTTCGGCCACCAACGCCGGATCACCGGTGACGAACCCCGCGCGGTAACTCGCGAGGTTGGAGGTCTTCGACAGTGAGTGCACCGCGAGGAGCCCGGTGAGGTCGCCGTCGTTCACCCGCTCGTCGAGAATCGAGAGGGCTTCGCCTTCCCAGCTCAATCCCAGGTAGCACTCGTCGGACGCCACGATCGCGCCGCGGCGACGCGCCCAGTCGACCACCTTGCGCAGATGCTCGAGCCCGAGCACCTTGCCGGTGGGGTTGGACGGCGAGTTCACGAAGATCAGCGACGCGCCCTCCGGGCCGAGCCGGTTGAGACCGTCGGCCCGGATCACCCGCGCACCCGCGAGGAGCGCGCCGACCTCGTAGGTCGGGTACGCCAGCTCGGGAATGACGACGAGGTCGTCGGCGCCGAGCCCGAGAAGGCGTGGCAGCCAGGCGATGAGCTCCTTCGTGCCGATCGCGGGCAGCACCGCTGCCGGATCGATGCCGGTGATTCCGTAGCGGCGACGCAGCGCCTCCACCGCGGCATTACGCAGTTCCTCGGTGCCGTGCGTCGTCGGATATCCCGGGACCGCGGCGACCGCGGTCAGCGCGTCCTGGATAATCGGGGCGACAGGATCGACCGGGGTCCCCACCGACAGGTTGACGATGCCACCCGGGTGGGCGAAGGCTTTCGCCTTCGCCGACTCGAGCGAGTCCCACGGAAAGTCGGGAAGTGCTTGTGCTACCGGGATACGAGGCACATCTAGTCCTCGCCCATGGGGGGCAGAGCCTTGACGAAAGGCGGGTCGTAGTCGACCTTGCCCAGCTTCGCCGCGCCGCCGGGGGAACCGAGGTCGTCGAAGAAGTCGACGTTCGCGGCGATGTAGCCGTTCCACTGCTCCGGGACGTCGTCTTCGTAGAAGATGGCCTCGACGGGGCAGACGGGTTCACAGGCGCCGCAGTCCACGCATTCGTCCGGATGGATGTAGAGCATCCGTCCGCCCTCGTAGATGCAGTCGACAGGGCATTCCTCGATACACGCCTTGTCCAACACATCCACGCACGGTTCAGCAATCGTGTAGGGCACTGCCGCTCTCCCTGCCTTTCTGACACGAGTAAGCACGAGGTACGGGCCGCTTGTACCCCGCGGAAGAAACTATTATCGCCTGCCCGGCGGACCTCTCTGCGGTGAGGGTTACCTGACCCGGCGTACCGCCGCGGGCAGCGGCGCCCGGGACGCGATCCACTGCTCGCCCTGTTTCGCGGCTCTCACCAGCGCGCCCCGTTCGCCGAGATACCCGGCCACCACACCGACCACCGGGATGTTGCCCAGCAGAGAGTAGGTCGAGCCCGGCCCAGGACGCTTGTCGAGTTCGTCACTGAGCGCGCGCACCGTGCGGGCGGTGCGCCACAGCGCTCCGATCAGCGCGAACGGGAGCCACACCGACTCGCTGTCCGCGGAATCGGATCGCGCCGTGTCGGCGAGCACCGCGGGCGCATCCGTCTCACGCCGGCAGAGTACGGACGCCAGCAGGTCCACCTGGTCGGACCGGTTCGTCACGCCGTGTTCCCGGGCGACGGCGACGAGCACGACGGCCTGATTCGCGAACCCGAGCACGTCCTGGATCGGGAGCCGATTGAGCAGCACACCGAAGATGCCCGGGAATGCGACCGCGATCGTGTTCAGGGCACCGATCCGCGTCACCCACCACTGGGCCCGCTCGTCGTCGCTCGCCTTCTCCCACGACGCCGTCCCCGGGAACTGGACGGTGTCGAGAACCCAGGCGATACCGTCGAGCAGCGCCTCCGCGGCGCTCCGGTCCTCCACTGTCGGGGTGAACGTCCGGCTCTTGATTCCGAACGGATCCGTGAGAGCCAGATCGAGCACGGGGTTGATGCCCCGTGCGGCACGATCCAGGATGGTGACGACCTGGTCGTCGCCCAGCCGGTCCGTCTCGCTCATGCGGCCGGTGTCCTTCCCTCGCGTCGGGCGTGTGTCGTGGTGCGTTCGCGTGCCGGGCGGCCGATTCCCTCGGCGATGGCCCGCAGTTCCTCGACGGTCTTCTCGGATCCGTGCTCCGAACCCGCCATCCGGGAGATGGTCTCCTCCATCAGGGTGCCGCCGAGGTCGTTGGCGCCGCCCTGCAACATCACCTGGGTACCGGTGACCCCCAGCTTCACCCAGCTGGTCTGGATGTTCGGGATCCGCCCGTGCAGCATGATCCGAGCCAGGGCGTGGACGGCCCGGTTGTCACGGTTGGTCGGACCGGGACGCGACGCGCCCGCCAGATACAGTGGCGCACTCTGATGCACGAACGGCAGGGGGACGAACTCGGTGAATCCGCCTGTCTTGTCCTGGATTCCGCGCAGCACCCGCAGATGCCCGACCCAGTGCTTCGGGTTGTCGACGTGCCCGTACATCATCGTCGAACTCGACCGCAGACCCAGCTCGTGCGCCGTGGTCACCACCTCGATCCAGGTGGCGGTGGGCAGCTTCCCCTTGGTGAGCACCCAGCGCACCTCGTCGTCGAGGATCTCCGCGGCCGTGCCGGGAATGGTGTCGAGACCCGCCTCGCGCAGTTCCGTCAACCAGTCCCGGATGCTCTGCCCACCGCGGGAGGCGCCGTTGACGATCTCCATCGGGGAGAACGCGTGCACATGCATCGACGGCACCCGCGCCTTCACCGCGCGCACCAGATCGGCGTACCCGGTGACCGGGAGCTCCGGGTCGATGCCACCCTGCATGCAGACCTCCGTCGCGCCCGCGACGTGCGCCTCCCAGGCCCGGTCCGCGACCTCGCCGGTGGACAGCGTGAACGCGTCCGCGTCGCCCTTGCGCTGCGCGAACGCGCAGAAGCGGCAGCCGGTGTAGCAGATGTTGGTGAAGTTGATGTTCCGGTTCACCACATAGGTCACCTCGTCGCCGACGGCGTCCTTGCGGAGCGCATCCGCCAACGCCACCATCGCCTCGAGCCCCGGACCCTCCGCCGTCGCCAACGCCAGGTACTCGTCATCCGACAGCCCCGCCGGATCACGTTCGGCGCTGCGCAGCGCCGCGACGACGTCCGTGTCCACCCGCACCGGGCCGCTCAACTCCAGCACCTGCTCGCGGACGGTCTCCCAGTCCCCGAACGCGCTGCCGAGGTCGCTGCGCGTCTCGGTGTTGCGGCCGTCGGTGTCGATCTCGGTGTTCAGATCCACCCGGCCCGTCGACTCCCAGGACTCGTCCGGCTCCTGCCACGGCAACCCGACCGGCCTCGTGTCGAGCTTGGCCAGCCCGGTGTGCGGGTCCGCGAGGGCCTGCACGTGCCCGGTGATCCGCGGATCGATCCAGGGCGAGCCGGCCAGCACGAACTGCGGCTGCGCCGCCGTGCGCTCGGTGAGCTCGAACCCGGCCTCCGCCGTGATCTCGGCCAGGGTGTCCAGGTTCGGCCACGGCCGCTCCGGGTTCACGTGGTCCGGGGTCAGCGGCGACACGCCGCCCCAGTCGTCGACACCCGCACCCAGCAACGCCAGGCACTCGGTGTTCGACACCAGGTTGGGCGGCGACTGGATGCGCATCCCGGGGCCGAGCAGCAACCGGGACACGGCGATGGTCGCGAGGAATTCCTCGAGGCCCGCGTCCGGGGTGTCGCGCATCGCGGTGTCGGGCTTGGCGAGGAAGTTCTGGACGATCACTTCCTGGACGTGCCCGAACGCCTTGTGCGACTTGCGGATCGCCATGATCGATTCCGCCCGTTCCCGGACGGTCTCGCCGATACCCACCAGAATGCCCGTCGTGAACGGCACACTCAGCCGTCCGGCGTCGGTGAGCGTGCGCAACCGCACCGCCGGATCCTTGTCGGGGCTGCCGTAGTGGCACTCACCCTTGTCGGTGAACAACCGGGTGGACGTCGTCTCGAGCATCATGCCCATCGACGGGGCCACCGGCTTGAGGCGGGAGATCTCCTCCCAGCTCATCACACCCGGGTTCAGGTGCGGCAGCAGCCCGGTCTCCTCGAGGACACGGATCGACATCGCACGCAGGTAGTCGAGCGTCGAATCGTAGCCGCGCTCGTCCAGCCACTGCTTGGCCTCCGGCCACCGATCCTCGGGACGGTCGCCCAGTGTGAAGAGGGCTTCCTTGCAGCCCAATTCGGCACCCTGCCGGGCGATCTCCAGCACCTCGTCCGGTTCCAGATACGCGCCGCGCCCCTCGGCCCGCAACTTGCCGGGCACGGTGACGAACGTGCAGTAGTGGCACTTGTCCCGGCACAACCGCGTCAGGGGAATGAACACCTTGCGCGAGTACGTGACAGCCTTGGGTCTGCCCGCCGCCAGCAACCCGGCGTCCCGGACCTTCGCCGCCGACGAACACAGGTCGGCCAGGTCGTCGCCGCGGGCCTGCAGCAGGGTCGTCGCCTCGTCCACGTTCAGAGTGGCGCCGTCACGGGCACGTCGCAGCACCCGCCGCATCGCGGAGGCGGAGGGGGCCACTTCCTGCGCAGACGCGCCGGACGGAGCTGGTGCCGGAACACCGGGCATGGGAAGCATCGTGGGCCGGCCGGATTCTTCACCTGAATGGGTCACCCAGCGATCATGCGCCATCGACGACGACCACTGCCACCCAGACTCCCGCGAACCGTGCGGATCGCTACCCGCGGGGGTAGTCCTCGTCGACCGGAACCGCCCGGCTCTGCTCGGCCACGTCCGCCTCGTTCACCTCCAGTGACGACACTTCTTCGACCTCGTCGGAACTGTCGTCGTCCACGGCGAGTTCTTGCTCCAGCCGGTCTGCCTCGGGAACCTCCGGAGAATCGGCCGCATCGAATGACGTCATGTCTGCGCTCCTTTCACTTCGGGGGGTTCTCCCACGATAGGTCGGTTCTCGACAGAATGCCGGGGCACGGCCAAAGTAGGGGCATGAGTGTGCCCACCACCGTCACGATGGCGGACCCGCTGTGGCGGCCCAGCCCCAAGGCCAAGCAACTGTGGGCGATCAATGCCGCCCTTCTCTGGCTTCCGCTCTTCCTCGTGCAAGCCGTCGCCCTCGTCTTCCACTGGTGGCCCGTGTGGGTGCACGTCACAGTCCTCTCGATCACCGTCGTGCTCGCGATCCTCCACGTCGCCGTCGTCCCGCTCTGGCGGTACCGGGTGCACCGCTGGGAAATCAGCGACACCGCGGTCTACACCCGCAGCGGCTGGTTCACCCAGGAACGACGCATCGCGCCGATCTCCCGCATCCAGACCGTCGACACCGAACGCGGACCCATCGACCGGATGCTGGGGCTGGCGACCGTCACCGTCACGACGGCGTCGTCGGCCGGTGCCGTCAAGATCTCCGCCCTCGACCAGGACACCGCCGACCGCACCGTCGCGCGGCTCACCGAGATCGCGGGCACCAATGTCGGTGACGCCACATGAGTGCGGCACCGGAACCGGGAATCGCTCCCCCCATCGCGCACGGCGAGGCCGCGGTCGCCGCCGAGGAGGAACAGCCCTGGTTGCGCCTGGACCGCCGGATGCTGCTCGTCCACCCGGTCGACGAGATCGTCAAACTTCTGCCCGTGTTGCTGATTTCGCTGGTGATCGGCACCCAGAGCGGCAACCACGTGTGGAGTCTCGTCGCCATCGTCGTGTTCGTCGTGTTCGGCATCTCGCGGTGGTTCACGACGAGCTACCGCATCGGTCCGGTCCACGTGCAACTGCGGCAGGGCCTGTTCCGCAAACGCCTGCTGTCGGTACCACGCAACCGCATCCGATCCGTCGACGTCGAGGCGGGGGTCCTGCATCGCCTGCTCGGGCTGTCGATCGTGCGCATCGGCACCGGCCAGCAGGTGGGCTCCAAACCCGACGCGGCGAAGTTCGAACTCAACGCCCTCTCCACCGGGCTGGTTCCCGACCTGCGGGCCGCACTGCTCGCCCGGCAGCCCTTACCCGACGTCGAACACACTGCGGTCACGCAGGAGCCTGCAGTGACCGAGATCGGCCACTGGACACCGGCCTGGGTCCGCTACGCCCCGTTCTCGGTGACCGGGGTGGTGACCATCGCGGCGATCGTCGGTCTCGCGTTCCAGTACGGAATCGGCGCGAAGATCGCCCGCTCGTCGACGGTGGCCGAGGGCATCGAATCCGCCGAGCGCGTCGGGATCGCCATCGCCGTCGTCGTCGGGATCATCGTCCTCCTGATCGCCGCCAGCGCCCTGGCCTGCATCCGGTACCTCCTCACGTACGGCAACATGACGCTGACCGACAACGGCCGCACCCTGCACGTCAGCCACGGGCTGCTGAAGACCCGCCAGACCACCCTGGACCGCGCCCGCCTCCGCGGGACGACCCTCAAGGAACCGCTCCTCCTCCGGCTCGCCGGGGGCGCCCGACTGGATGCCGTCATGACCGGCGTCAGCGCCGAGAGGCGGGAGTCCTCGCTCCTGCTCCCCCAGGCGCCGCGTGCGGAAGCGGAGCGGGTGATGGCCACCGTCATCGGCGACCACCGTCAGGCTGCGGTCCCGCTCACCCCTCACGGCCCGGTCGCCCAGCGGCGGCGCTACACGCGGGCCCTGATCCCCGCCGAGATCGCGCTCGCCGTCGCCCTGGTCTTCGTGATCCTCGATCGGCCCGTGTTCTGGGCAGCGTGGGCCGCGATCGTCGCGCTCGCGGTCGGCGGCGTGGTACTGGCGTGGGATCGGTACCGTGGACTCGGCCATGCGGTGCTGCCCGGGTGGTTGATCACCCGCAGCGGCTCCCTCGACCGCGCCCGGGACAGCCTCGAGGCCGACGGGATCATCGGGTGGACCGTCCGTCAGACGTTCTTCCAACGGCGGGCGGGGGTGGCGACCGTCATCGCCGCCACACCCGCAGGCACCGGGAAATACCTGGTGATCGATCTGCCTGCCGGTCAGGCGTGGTCGCTCGTCGAGTCGGTGACACCCGGCGGAGGTGACGTGTGGGCGCGGCGCTGACCGACATCGCCGGTCTCGACGCCCAGCTGATCGAATGCCGAGCCTGCCCCCGCCTCGTCGAGTGGCGGGAGAAGGTCGCGCGTGAGAAGCGCGCGTCGTTCCGTGACGAAACCTATTGGGGTCGACCGGTTCCCGGATTCGGCCCACCCGATGCGTCGCTGCTGATCGTCGGTCTCGCCCCCGCCGCCCACGGCGCGAACCGGACCGGGCGCATGTTCACCGGCGACCGCAGCGGCGACTTCCTCTACGCCGCACTCCACGCTGTGGGACTCGCGAGCCAGCCGACCGCCACCCACATCGGCGACGGCCTCGAGCTGTTCGGCGTCCGCATCACGTCCCCGGTGCACTGCGCGCCGCCCGCGAACAAGCCCACCCCGGACGAACGCGACAACTGCCGCCACTGGCTCGACGCCGAACTGCGCATCCTGCAACCCCACCTGCGGTCGGTGATCGTGCTCGGCGGATTCGGCTGGCAGTCGCTGCTCCCCGTCCTCGACGACGCCGGCTGGGCCGTCCCCCGGCCGCGGCCCAAGTTCGGGCACGGCGCGCACGTCGAACTCCCCGGCGCCGAACGTCCCCTGCACTTGTTCGGCTGCTACCACGTCAGCCAGCAGAACACCTTCACCGGCCGGCTCACCCCCGCCATGCTCGAGTCGGTGCTGTCCGACGCCACCAGTGCCGCCGGCCTGATCCGGTAGTTCCGGGCGAACGGTACATCCGCCTTATCTGAAGCGCCGAAAGTGCCATTCACCCCGCATGCCGCCGGTTCGGGAGTTCCTCGATGATGTATTTGGCCATGCTGCCGAGCCGGGGCCGGGCGGGTTGCATGGTGTCGACGCCGAGGGCGGTGAGGGGTGAGGCTGTCACCGAGCCGACGCAGACGGGTGCGACCGGACCGTGGAACGCGTGCAGGAGGGCCTCGACGCGGTCGGTGTCCTTCGCGGTGCTGAGGAGGGACGACACGGCGGGTGCGCTGGTGAAGGTGACGGCGTCGACCTCGGCTCGGATGATCTGGTCGAGCAACGTCAGCAGCGGCTGCTGGTTCTCGGGTCTGATCCACCGGTACACCGACACGGCCGTGGTCTCGGCCCCGGCACCGGCGAGGGAGACGCTCAGGTCGGTCATCGGCTCCCATTCGGTGATGGTGCCGTGCAACTGGACCGCGACGCGTAGACCGCGCACACCCTCGGCGACGAGGTGTTCGTGCACCTCTTCGGACGATTCCGTCTCCGGCGACCACTCCTCGCGCAGGCCGGCGCCGCGGACGGCGCCCTTCGCCTTGGGACCGCGGGTGATGATCCGCGCCGACTGCAGGGCGGCGAGCAGTGCGTCTTCCTCGTCCCAGGCCCGCGCCGCATCCAGCCATCCCCGGAAGCCGACGGCGGTGCTCACGACGAGGAGGTCCGGCGGGGACGCGATGATGTCAGCGGTGCGAGACCGCAGGTCGGAGTCGTCGACGAGCGGCAGCACGTGAATGGCCGGTGTGTGGACGATGGCGGCCCCGTGCCGTTCGAGGAGCGTGATGAACTCGGCGGCCCGGCGTTCGGCGGTGACGGCGATGGTCAGTCCGGAAAGTTCGTCGTTCGACATTCTCCCAGTGTGACGGACGAATCGCACTAAGCTGCCCACATGATCACTGCCGTGCACACACTGGTCTACGCCGACGACGCCGAAGCGGCCCGCGACTTCTTCCGGGACGTGCTCGGCTGGTCACACGTCGACGCCGGCGGCGGTTGGCTGATTTTCCGCACCGGACCGTCCGAGATGGGTGTGCACCCCACCTCGGACGATCGCGGCGGTGAGCCGTGGTCGACTCGGCCGCATCACGAGATCTCCCTGATGTGCGACGACATCGAGTCGACCGTCGCGGAACTCGAGGCCAAGGGCGCCGAGTTCACCCGCGGAATCCGCGACGACGGGTACGGCCTCACCACGTCCCTGAAGATTCCCGGGGCGGGCGAGATGATGCTGTACCAGCCTCGGCACCTGGTGGCGTTCGAGCGTTAGGCCTTCGCCTGCGCGCTGCTCCGCGCCGCATTGGCCTGTTCGCCCGCCTTGGGGTCGGTCTCCGACTGTTTCTTCCCGACACCGTCGGCGATCCGATCGCCGAGGGTCTTGTCGACGTTGCGCCAGTACTCGAACGCCTTCGCCAGAACCGGTTCGCTGACACCGTTCAGCAGATGGCCGACGATGTTGTCCACCAGGCGGTCCCGGGCGGCGTCGTCGAGCACTTCACGGACCATCGTCCCGGCCTGACCCCAGTCGTCGTCCTCCCTGTGGAGCGCGTACGGCGAGCGGACCATGTCGCCGGCGCTGTACCAGGTGGCGGTCTCCCCCACCTGCGACGGGTCCGCGTGCGGGCCGCCCTTGGAATTCGGCACGTAGACCGGATCCCCGGGGTTGTGGTGCCGCATGTTGCCGTCCTTCGAGTACGAGCGGACGGGCACGTGCGGCTTGTTGACGGGCAGCTCCTTGTAGTTGGCGCCGATCCGGTAGCGGTGGGCGTCCGGGTAGGAGAACAGCCGCCCGATCAGCATCTTGTCCGGGCTCGGGCCGATGCCGGGGACCAGGTTGCTGGGCTCGAACGCGGCCTGTTCGATCTCGCAGTGGTAATCCGTGGGGTTGCGGTCGAGCGTCATCCTGCCGACGGGGATCAGCGGGTAGTCGCTGTGCGGCCACACCTTGGTGAGGTCGAACGGGTTGAACCGGTAGTCGTCGGCATCCTCGAACGGCATGATCTGCATGTTCAAGGTCCAGCTCGGGTACTCGCCGCCTTCGATGTGCTCCCACAGGTCTCGCGTGTGGTAATCGGTATCCATCGACGCCATCTGGTCGCCCTCGTGCTGTGTGAAGAACTCGATGCCCTGGTCGGTCTTGAAGTGGTATTTCACCCAGAACTTGTCGCCGGCGGCGTTCACCCACATGTACGTGTGGCTGGAGTACCCGTTCATGTGCCGCCAGGTGCGCGGGATGCCGCGGTCGCCCATCAGCCACGTGACCTGGTGCGCCGACTCCGGTGACAACGTCCAGAAGTCCCACTGCATGTCGTGGTCGCGGAGGTTGTTGTCGGCCCGTCGCTTCTGCGAGCGGATGAAGTCCTGGAACTTCATCGGGTCGCGCATGAAGAAGACAGGTGTGTTGTTCCCGACCATGTCGTAGTTGCCCTGGTCGGTGTAGAACTTGACGGCGAATCCACGTGGGTCGCGCCACGTGTCCGGGCTGCCCCGCTCGCCGGCCACGGACGAGAACCTGATCAGCAGGTCCGTCTTCTTGCCGGGTTGGAAGAGATCGGCTTTCGTGTAAGCGGAGACGTCTTCGGTAACTTCGAACCGTCCGAACGCCCCGCCCCCCTTGGCGTGCGGTTGGCGCTCCGCAACGCGTTCGCGGTTGAACTGGGCCATCTTCTCGATCAGATAGTGATCCTGGAGCAGGATCGGCCCGTCCGTCCCGATCGTGAGCGAGTGCTCGTCACTCGACACCGGGATGCCGGCGTCGTCGGTCGTGAAGTTCTGATCTGTCATCGCGGTGCTCCTTCAGCAGACTGCTGGTCGCTACCGCGTACCCTCGCCCACTGTCGGTGAAACAGATCCGAACGCCGCCTTCGCGCTGACTTTCCACAGGTAGACCGCCGCCGGGACCAGTGAACCGATCAGGAGCAGGAGCGTCCAGACGGAGGCGAGCATGAGCACGTCGCCGCCCGGACCGCCGAACATGCAGAGCAGGAATCCGAATCCCCATCCCGCGAGCGGCAGCATTCCCGACCCCACCCGGCCGGTCGTCGACCGGGCAGCGATCACCAGCGCCAGGTTGGCGACCGCGGCGGCGAGGATGCTGATCGGGAACGGTGTGGCCCCGAGGTAGGTGGGCAGGAAGAGCACCGAGAGGACGGCGCACAGAAAACCGTCGAACACCAGCAGCGCGAGGGTGACCCTCCCCAGAACATCGAGGTGTCCGGGTTTCGCTGCGGCGCCGACGGTCATGTGTCAATAGTGGATCAGGCGACGGGCGGGTAGCCCAGCAGGGTCAGCAAATGGCTCTGCATGTCGGCGAATCCGTACAGCACGCTGTAGTACAGGTCGTGCTGGGCCGGCCACGAAGGCCGAAGCGTATCGACGAACGCGACGATGGCGTTCTGAACATCCCAGTTGTACATCTATCGCCTCTCCTGACGGGTGTCACGCGGACTCGACATAGGCCGCTGCGTGACGTGGGCCACAGTGTAATACGTAACCCCCGTCACAGATACCGGCGGTCAGTGACCGACGCCACCGAAGAGGTCCCGTTCCCTGCCGTCGGCGTCCCGATCCCCGACGGCACCGCGTACCAGTACGAAATGTTCCTCCGCCAGAATCGGCTGCGCGATGTCGTTGGAGAGCGCGTACTCGGTTCCGCTCGGCGCCACCGTCACCTGGGTGGCGTGCGCCGACAACGCTTCCCTCTTCGCGTCGAGCACGCTCCGCACGTCGATCACCGTCGTCACGTCGGCGTCCGGGACACTCGGCAATTCGCCGGGCTCCGGCAGCCGCCAGCCGTCGGGGATGTCGCCGATACGGCAGATTCCCGACTCGAGCGCGCTCGCCTCGGTCACCGTCCAGTACAGCTTCGCGACCTCCCACGGTTCGCCGCAGTCCGGGTACTTCGCCGAACCCGCCGCCTCGACGGCCGCGGTGGTGATCGTGTGCACCTGGATGTGGTCGGGGTGCCCGTACCCGCCGTCCGGGTCGTAGGTGACCACGACGTGCGGCCGCAGTTCCCGGATGACCGCCACCATCGCGGCGGTCACGGAGTCGCGGTCGGCGTTGACGAAGGCGCGGGGGTCTGCCGCCGACGCCGTGCCCGCCATGCCGGAATCACGGAAATGCCCCGCCCCCAGGAGGAACCGCGGCCTTCCCGCACCGAGACACGACAGCGCGGACTTCAGTTCGCCGATCCGGAACCCACCGAGCTGATCGGCGGCGTCGGCGACCAGCTGCGCCCACTCCTCGCCGATCACCTCGCCTTCCTCGCCGAGCGTGCACGTCAGGACGTGAACGTCGGCACCCTCGGCGGCGTAGCGCGCGATGGTGCCGCCGGTGGTGAGGGTCTCGTCGTCGGGATGGGCATGGACCAGCAGAAGTCGCCGCTCACTCATTCCTTGATCCTGCTCCAGTCCGCTGCGTCACTGAATATTCCGACCGGCACGGCGCCCGACAGCGACACCCCGTCGACGCCGGGTCCCGCCGCGACCAGCGTGCGGTCCTGCATGATCGGCAGCACCGCCGCCAGATCCCAGAGTTTGCGGTCGGCGTCGGCGAGAGCCTGCGGCACATCACCGACCCCCCGCAGCGCGGCGTCGATGGACGGCTGCAGGGTGGGGTCGCAGACTCCCGACAGGTTCGACGGGGCCTCGGCCTCCGCGACCGAATCACGTTCGGGGCCGGTGGTTTCGGTGTTCGGTTGGGTCGCAGCGACCACAGCGGGCGGGCAGCTGTGACGGGAGGCCAACGCCGTCGCGGGGTCGGACCCGGCGCGCGACCATCCGACGACCGCTCCGATGTCGCCCTTGCTGAGCGACTCCCCGTACAACTCCTCGGCGGGCAGGGACGTCACGGTGGCGTCGACGCCGGCGCCACGCAACTGGTCGGCGGCCGTGTTGGCGACCGCGCTCGCGGTGTCGTCACCCTCGGGTGTCCCGATGACGAGCGTCAGCGGGACGCCGTCGCGGACCAGCTGGGTCGACGGCGCCGCCCCTGCGGGAACGACGGTGTCCGTGGGGGTTTCGGCGACGTATCCGTACTCGGCCAGCTTCGCCAGCACCTGCTCGCGGCTCGGCCGCGCGGGTGCGGTCGCGGTGTAACCGGGATCGGAGGGGGCGTAGACCTGCGAGCGCGCCGGGACCGCCGACGCCTCGCTGCCGGCGCCGACGACGGCGAGCAGTTCGGTGTCCAGAAGCTCCAGCAGACTCTTCCGCACCCGGACGTCCGCGAGTTCGGGAACCCGGCCGTTCAGCGTGAGGTCGAGTCCGCGCGGCTGGAACGACGAACCCGTTCGCACTGTGGGGATCGCTGCGAGCTGGGCGGAAGTGGCTGTGCCCCCGTGAATCTGGACGACCTGCGTATCGTTGTTGCGCATCGAGTCGGCGAGCTGCGACGGCGTGCCGTCGCGGCGCATCAGGATCTGGTCGGGCGTCGCCGGCTTGTCCCAGAACCGGTCGTTGCGTTCGAGCAGGATCTCGTCACGTCCGCGGTCGATCGACTTGATGTGGAAGTGCCCGCCCGACACCGGGATGTTCTCGGACAGTCCGGTCGCGAAGCCACCGGGGGAATCCTTGATGAGATGTGACGGCAGCAGGTCGGTGAAGAGTTCACGCCACGCCGGGTAGGCGGCCTTCATGACGACGCTGACCGTCTTGCCGCCACCGGACGACCTGACGTCCTCGATCAGTTCGTAGCCGGCGGGGTCGACCACGCCAGGGGCACTGATCATCTGCTGCCACAGGTAGCGGAAGTCCTCGGCGGCGATGGGCGCGCCGTCGGACCACTGCGCCTCGTTCCGCAGCTGGTATGTGACGGTGAACGGTTCCTGCGACGTGACGTCCGCGGAGATCACGAGCGAGGAGTCGGGAATCCAGTTGCTGCCGCCGGGATGGGCGGGATCGGGCACCGGACGGAACGGGCTCGGCAGCACGAGGGCGCTGACCGCGGAATTCGCCGGCGACTGGTCCGACAGGAGGTGCGGGTTGAACCCGCTGCCCACGTCGTCGATGGCCACGACGACAGGCTGCTTCTCGGTCGGCGACGCCGTCGGCTTGGGGCTGTCGGTGCTCTCGACCGGCGGGGGTGGATCGGCGGTGCACGACGTGAGTATCGCCGTCGACACTGCCAGCAGGAGCGCGGTCACTGCCACACCGTTCCCACGCTTTCGGCCCCGCACTCCTCGAACTCTCTCGAGCCGACCCCCAGCAACCACCGCGCCGCCTTTCCTCAGAGATACCGGAAGGCTCCGGAAACCCTCGAGCGAATGTACCTTCGGTCGCCGATCGACCGAAGGTACATTCGCCCGGCTGTGTCTGATGTGGTCGGACGTGCCGACTACAGGGCCGCCTTGTCGCGGGCCTTGGAACGCGAACGCTCACGGGCACGGTCGGTGGCCGACAGGTGCACCTTGCGCACGCGCACGACCTCCGGGGTGACCTCGACGCACTCGTCGCCGGCGCAGAACTCCATCGCGCCTTCGAGCTCGAGCTTGATGGGCTTGGCGAGGGTCTCCATCACGTCGGCGGAGGACTGACGCATGTTGGTCAGCTTCTTCTCGCGGGTGACGTTGATGTCGAGGTCCTCCTGGCGCGGGTTGATGCCCACGACCATGCCCTCGTAGGTGTCGGCGCCGGGCTCGACGAAGAACGTTCCGCGATCGGCGAGCTGGATCATCGCGAACGGGGTGACCGAGCCGGTGCGGTCCGAGACGAGGGAGCCGGTGTGGCGGGCGCGGATCTCGCCGGCCCACGGCGCGTAGCCGTGGAACACGGCGTTCGCGATGCCGGTGCCGCGGGTCTCGGTGAGGAAGTCGGTGCGGAAGCCGATCAGGCCGCGCGAGGGAACGATGAACTCCATCCGGACCCAGCCCGCGCCGTGGTTGGCCATCTGCACCATCTTGCCCTTGCGGTTGGCGAGGAGCTGGGTGATGGCGCCGAGGTACTCCTCGGGGCTGTCGATGGTGAGCTCCTCGAAGGGCTCGTGCACCTTGCCGTCGACCTGACGGGTGACCACCTGCGGCTTGCCGACGGTGAGCTCGAAGCCCTCGCGGCGCATCTGCTCGACCAGGATGGCGAGCGCGAGCTCACCACGACCCTGGACCTCCCAGGCGTCGGGGCGACCGATGTCGAGGACCTTGAGCGAGACGTTGCCGACGAGTTCCTGGTCGAGGCGCGACTTCACCATGCGGGCGGTCAGCTTGTGTCCGCTGACCCGGCCGACGAGCGGCGAGGTGTTGGTGCCGATGGTCACCGAGATGGCGGGCTGGTCGACGGTGATCCGCGGCAGCGGGACCGGGTTCTCCAGGTCGGCGAGGGTGTCGCCGATCATGATGTCGGGGAAACCGGCGACGGCGACGATGTCGCCGGCGACGGCCTTCTCGGCGGGCTGACGCTCGACACCCTTGGTGGCGAGCAGTTCGGTGATCTTGGCCTTGGTGACGACGGGCTCGCCGTCCACCTCGCGACACCAGGAGACGGTCTGGCCCTTGGTCAGCTCGCCGTTGTGGATACGGACCAGCGCGAGGCGGCCGAGGAACGCGGACGCGTCGAGGTTGGTGACGTGAGCCTGCAGCGGCGCGTCGACGTTGCCCTTGGGCGCGGGCACGTAGTTGAGGAGCACCTCGAACAGGGCGTCGAGGTTCTCGGCGTCCGGTGCGTGACCGTTCTCGGGCTGAACCTTGGACGCCTTGCCCTCGCGGCCGGAGGCGTACAGAACGGGAAGGTCGAGGGCGAGCTCGGCAGCTTCGGCGGCCTCGTCGTCGAGGTCGGAAGCCAGGTCGAGCAGCAGGTCGTGGCTCTCGGAGACGACCTCTTCGATGCGGGCGTCGGGACGGTCGGTCTTGTTGACCACGAGGATGACGGGCAGCGACGCGGCGAGCGCCTTGCGCAGCACGAAGCGGGTCTGCGGCAGCGGGCCCTCGGACGCGTCGACGAGCAGGACGACACCGTCGACCATGGACAGGCCGCGCTCGACCTCACCACCGAAGTCGGCGTGACCGGGGGTGTCGATGACGTTGATGACCGTGACACTGCCGTCGCCGTGATGCTTGTGGACGGCGGTGTTCTTCGCGAGGATGGTGATGCCCTTCTCGCGTTCGAGGTCGCCGGAGTCCATGACGCGATCGACCAGTTCGGCGCGCTCCTCGAATGCCCCCGACTGACGCAACATGGCGTCGACGAGAGTGGTCTTGCCGTGGTCGACGTGTGCGACGATGGCAACGTTACGGAAGCTGGTGATGGTCACGCGGTGGCTCTCCTGGCTGAGTTGATTCGGCCACGCGAAAGTTCCCTCGCACGGCTTTCTGGCGGCCGCCTTGTCATCTCGATTCAGAATCCTCGTCGAGGCGATGGTAAATCGCCCAGTGCAGGCATCGCGGCCACGTGAATACTACCCGCCCGAGCGGCTACTTCGCGCATCGCCGGCTGCCCGGGGCCTGCCCGACCAGCGTAAAGTGATCTGCGCCACGTCGAATTCGGCCTGTCCCGCGTGTGGATCGGGGCCGAAAGCTGAGGGGACGCTAACCTGGGTGTAGCCGGCGGATACCGGTGTTCACCGTAGTAGGAAGGCCGAGCCGAGTATGGGCAAGGTGAAGGCCGGCAAGGTCTCGGGTCTCAAACCGAAGAAGAAGTGCTGCCGCAGCAAGACGCGCTGCATCAAGTGCCCGGTGGTCATCATGCGCATGAAGAAGCTCGAGAACGAGGGCGCTTCCAAGAAGGAACTGAAGAAGGGGCTCAAGAAAGCCCGCGCGGCCTGAGGTCAGCCCCACCCGTTCAGGTGCACTCGCAGGTCCGGCACCCACCCGCGGTCGTTGCCGACGAGGTCGATCTCCCCCAGTTCCCGTCCATCCACCCACCGCAGTTCCGCGTGGTCGAGCGCGACGGGTGTTCCCGACACCAGCTCGACCCGGTACGCGCGGAGCACCCGGCCGTCGGGCAGCGGCACGTCGTCACCGATCCGGTCGCCGCCCGACACCTCGACCCCGAGTTCTTCCCACAGTTCGCGGCGCAGCGCGTCCTCGGCGGTCTCCCCGGCCTCCGCCTTGCCCCCGGGCAGCTCCCACAGTCCCGCGAGTTCCGGGGGCCGGGTCCGCTGGGCGAGCAACAGCCGGCCGTCGACGATGATCGCGGCCGCCACCACCTCTCCGGCGTGGTCGACAGGCCTTGCACGTTCCACTGGCACCGCACCATCATGGGGTATGGCCGAGTTGCTGTCAGACGGAGAGATCGACACCGCGCTCGCAGAACTGCCCGGGTGGCGGCGGGCGGGTGATTCCCTCGTCCGCACCGTCGAGTCGCCGAGTTTCCCCGAAGCCGTGGAGCTGGTCCGGAAGGTCGCGGAGGCGGCGGAGGCGGCGAACCACCATCCGGACATCGACATCAGGTGGCGCAAGGTCACCTACACACTGTCGACGCATTCCGCCGGCGGGCTCACGCAGCTGGATCTGGATCTTGCTGCGCAGATCGACTCACTGGCGGGCTGACCGTGGCGGCAGCCGCGGCACGCTTCGTGCGGCGCCCGGCGTAGGCGACCCAGGCGTAGACACCGAATGCGCCGACGACGTCGACCGTGCCCAGCCACGCGAGTACCGCGGGCCGGGAGATCAGCCAGATCGAGTCCTGGAAGAAGCTGAGCACCCACGGCACGCCGATGAGGGTGGTGACGAGCCAGTATCCGGCGAGGATCCGGGTGCCCAGCATCGATCCGTAGGGGCCGTGCAGCAGCCAGATCAGCATCGGGATGACCCACACCCAGTGGTGTGACCACGAGATCGGTGAGACGAGCAGCCCCAGCAACTCGACGATGACGAGGGTGCCGAGCCGATCGTCCCGGGCGATCGCCCGCCAGGCCAGGACGGCGAGGACCGCCGTGACCGCCACCGCCAGCAACCAGAGGACGCCCGTCTCGACGTCGTACCCGAGCAGCCGCGACAACGCGCCGCGCAGGGACTGATTCCACACCGAGCCGACCGGCCCGATGCGATCGGCGTCACCGAGCAGGTGGGTGAAGTACTCCCGAGCCTCCGAGCCGATCAGGAGATAGCTGACTCCGACGGTCGCGGCGAACGCGACGCCCGAGAAGACCGCGGCCTTCCACCGGCGCTGCATCAGGAAGTAGAGGCCGGTGATCGCCGGGGTCAGTTTGATCCCGGCGGCGAAACCGACGAGCGCACCGGACAGCCACCACCGGGAGCTGCGGACCGCGGTCATCACGAGCAGCGCGAGGAAGACGTTGATCTGGCCGTAGTCCAGCGTGGTGCGCACCGGTTCCACCCACACCCCCACCGTGGTCCACAGCACCGCGACCGCCCGCCAGTGCGGGCTGCGCGCGGCGTCACCGAGCACGAGCTCGAGGCTCATTCGCGCCAGCGCGTACAGGGCGAGGATGGTGAGCAATTGCCAGCCGACCCCGACCAGGGGGAACGGCAGGAAATGCAGGGGAAAGAAGACCAGCGCGGCGAACGGCGGGTAGGTGAACGGCAGCGGAAAGTCCGGTGTCACTTCCGAATAGGTGAAGTCGTAGAGACTGCCACCGCGGAGGGCCTCGGAACCGTCGACGTAGACGTGCAGGTCGACGAGGTTCATCCCGTTGGGACTCAACAGCGTCCACGCCATGCGCCCGAGCACCGACAACACGAGAAGCACAGGCGCGCACCGCAACAAGCCGTGCAGGGCGGACGATCCCCAGGACGACGTGGGGGAACGCTCGGATGACGGGTCGTCGGAGGCTGCTCCGTCGTCGGACGCTGCATGGTCGGACACAGTGTGGTGCTCTCCCCGTGAGGTGTGTAGATGTCTCAGCCGATCCCGAAACGGTCCCGCACAGCGTAGACGGCGCTCTCCGCGGGCCCCGAGGTGTCCGTAGCCGCGCGTAACAGTTGCATCACCAATCACACGAACCACACGTGCCACAAGCTATGGTCACCGGAAGATCACCGTCGGGGTCTGTATGCCATACACTCCCACCGGGATGCCGCAGCTATCGGTGAACGTACTCGTGAGCTGTACAACCCGGGGGCGCTGTACATAGAGTGACCCCCCGAGCCGTCAGACGTGGATTGAGTTGTCGTCCACGCTGTTATGACTAAGGATGGGGAGACTGTGCTTCGAACCCGAGGTATGCGCAGAGCAGTCACTGCTCTCGCTGTTGCCGCAGCAGCCGCTATGGCAGTGCCGGCCCAGGCGAATGCGCAGCCGACGCCGCCGCCCGTGCCCGAAGGCATCCCCGTGGAGATGCTCGCATCGTTCGCACCCGCGATCATCGGCGCAGCAGCTGGTACCGAAGACATCGCCGCAGGACCTCAGGACGCGATCCTGGACCAGGCCCGCATCCTCCTCGAGTCCCCCGGCATCCCGCCGGAACTCAAGTCCACCCTCGAGCGCGTCATCACGTTCCTCGACGGCAGCGGCGGCGGCGGACCCGAGATCCCGCAGGAGAACGCACCCGTCATCGCGCAGTTCCTCTACCCGACCATCGGCAAGGGTTGCATCGGAGAGGGCGCCGACTCCGTGGGCACCGCACTCGCGGTCCCCGGTCCGGCCCAGCTGCCCCCGCCCGGACCCAAGGCAGGTCAGGCCGGTTTCGTGTTCACCGCCCTCGGAACCAGTTCCGTTGCCGCCGAACAGCCCAATCCGCTGACCGTGACGTGGATCAACCTGGACAACCAGCGGCGCGCCACCCAGAACCTCACCAACGAGGCCAAGATCAACCCCGACGGACCGGCAACCCTGTCGGCGATCGCGGACACCGGCCCGGGCCGCGTCCTCGCGGTCGTGTCGGGTGGACTGACCACGCAGAAGGAAGGCGCCGCGCCGATCACGTGCAGCTTCCTCCCCACCGTCGGCATGTTCCAGGTCGCGTAACTCTTCACAGCTGACGAGCGAAGGGCCCTCCGGATCTTCCGGAGGGCCCTTCGCTCATGTCTGCACCACTTCACTGTTGCCGACGGCACCACCGTGGTAGACCGAGGAATGCCCTCGACGCATCACGCACCCGACCACTCACTGCGATCGCGACACGCCCGGCGGTCCATACTGTCGATTCGGTCGGAGGGGTCGATCCTCTCGATCGGTTCCGCCTACTCCATCCTGTCCATCGGGAGTGTCGGCTCGGTGCTCTCGATCGGATCGGTCGGGTCGGCAGGCTCGGCACTGAGCACCGCCTCGTTCGCCAGCCTCGGGTCTGCCCTGTCGGGGCTGTCGCGGTGGTCCCTGATGGCGTGGAAGGGGTGGCACGACTCGCCGCCGGAACACCCTCACCTCACGGTCATCGCCGAGGAACCGGACCTCGCCCGGGACGCGACCGCCCACGTCCAGTCCTGACGAGGTCCGTCAGGACGTCCGCCCGGCGCGCGGCCAGGATTTGCCGTCGTACGTCTCGATCTCGCCGTTGAACTTCGTCAGCAGCCGGCGCAGCTCGCCCCGGTCGTGGTCGCTCCACTCGGCGATGATGCGCTCGACGCCTTTTCGGCCCAGCGCCCGGTCGGCGTGAAGTTGTTCGAGCCCCAGCGCGGTGGCCTCTACCTTGCGGGCCATTCCGCCGTCCGGGTCGGGGACGCGTTCGACGAGGCCGCGCTTCAGCAACGCGCCGATCTGCCGGTTGATGGTCGAGATGTCGAGTCGGAATGCCTCGGCGAGCTGCTTCAGGCTGAGCGGATGTTCCAGTTCCAGGCGTCCGAGGAGTAGGTAGGCGGAACGGTCGAGTTGGAATCCCGCCCGTTGCGCATGGGCGTGATAGCGCGACAGCAATGTCAATTCGTTCTCGACATCTGCCGCCACCTCGTCACGATCGGACACCGACACCTCCAGTAGTTACCGCCATTCTGCCCGAGGCATTATTGTGCACCATACACAAAGTGTGTAGTGTGCACATCTTCATCAGGATCCATTGACGAACAGCGCGGTATAGAGGACCGAGGCGACGGTGTACACGAAATTGAGAAGCAGCTCCATGGGAGACCTCCGGGTTCCAGAGTGAAAAGAGTGACACCAGGTAATCGGAGTTGCCTCGAGGAGCGTTTCACGCCGTCCCAACCACCGGAAAACGTCCCACATACGAACTGAAACGTGTTCTCATTTTCCGGGGGCGCTCGCATTCGGGTGCCGGACGAGAGAAGGGATGCACACATGCCGTGGAGTCGTGCCGAGCTCGAAGAGGCCTTCGCGCACTACCAGCGAACCGTCAGCCGCTGCGTCGAACGCGGAGACTGGAACGGCTTCGCCGACCTCTTCACAGAGGACGCCACGTACGTCGAGCACGCTTTCGGAGACTTCGACGGACGCGAGGCCATTCGGACATGGGTCACGCGCACCATGTCGGCGTTCCCCGGCAGCCGGATGACCGCGTTCCCGGCGAACTGGTACGTGATCGACGAGGACCGCGGATGGGTCATCTGCGAGATCGACAACCCGATGGAAGATCCCGGCGACGGTTCGGAGCACGCGGCCGCGAACATCACGATCCTGCACTACGCCGGCGACAACCTGTGGTCACGCGAGGAAGACGCGTACAACCCGATGAATTTTCTCGCCGCGGCCAAGAAGTGGTGCCGCGCAGCGGAAGCCGCCGGCAAACTACCCGACGACGCCCGGGAGTGGCTTGCCCGGATGGGCGGGCAACCGGCGGCCTAGCCCGGTCACCACTGCCCGTAGTCGGGCTTGAGGATGTCATTGAGATCGATGCCGACCCCGTCGACGTTGCTCGCGTCGATCTCGTACTGGTGCAGGTGCGCCGACGGGTGGACGTACCCCTCGGGTGTGCCCCAATCGTGCTGCCAGTACCACGATCCGAGCCCGGCGAGGACGGCCAGATCCAGCGTCGTGGAGTTGGCGTAGATGCCGGTGTTGCCCTTGCCGACCACCGACTCCCACCCGGCGAGGTACGGGGCGATCATGGTGAGGAAATCGGCGGGCGTGGGATTGTCGTCGATCGACGCGTAGATGGGCCGGTCCTCGGAACCGCCTGCGGCGAGGTGCAATTCGAGTCCGCGCTCCGCGTGCCGCTTGCCCGCCTCGAGACCGCCGCGCCAATCGGCCGTCGGCCCCTTGCCGAACTGGTAGCACGAGACGACCGACAGTCCGGCGTCGAGCAACGCCTGCGCCTCGTCGGCGAGCATCGGCTTGCCTTCCATCCATTCGGCGCCGGGACGGCGATCGGACACATAGCGGATGGCGCCGGCATAGCCGGCCTCGAGAATGGCGTCCGCCGACGGCACCCCACCGGCGTAGTCGATCAGGACGCCGAGGCTGTCCGCCTTCGCGACGCCGACCGAGGACGTGGTGGACGTGAGCGCCCCGATCCCGGCCACGGCGGATCCCGCTGCCGCGTATCGGAACAGGTCTCTCCGAGAAATCTGCACTGTGGCCCCCATATCCGATCGGTCGCGCTCCGGCGTGTCTCCGACATTCACTCTCGCTCAGTCGGTATCTTGTCCGGTTTGCATTCCACCACACTCACACGGGTCCCGCCAGCCACTTGGACTACATCCGTCACATCGGACGCTCGCGCCCCGCGACGAACCGGCAGCGCCCCGAGTCAGCGGAAGAACACCGCGGCCTGGTCGGCCAGATCGAGTGCCCCCTGCGGCAGGATTCCGAGCACCACCGTCACCACCACTCCGACCGCGATGGCCGCGGCGGTGAACATGCTGGGCACCACGATCGTCGGGGCGTCGCTCTGCGGCTCCGAGAAGAACATCAGGACGATGACCCGGACGTAGAAGAACGCCGCGATCGCGCTGCTGACGACACCGACGAGAACGAGCGGAACGGCGCCGCCCTCGATAGCGGCCTGGAAGACCGCGAACTTGCTGACGAACCCACTCGTCAAGGGGATTCCGGCGAACGCCAGCAGGAACAGCGCGAAGACTCCGCCGACCAGGGGCGAGCGCCGGCCCAGCCCCGCCCAGCGGGACAGGTCCGTCGCCTCGCCCCGACTGTCCCGCACCAGCGTGACGACGGCAAACGCGCCGAGCGTGCTGAATCCGTAGGCCAAGAGGTAGAACATCGTGGACGACAGACCGGCCCGGTTGGCCGCGACCAGACCGGTGAGGATGAATCCTGCGTGCGCGACCGACGAGTACGCGAGCATCCGCTTGACGTCGTTCTGCGTGACCGCCATGACCGCACCGACAACCATGGTGAGGATGGCGACGCCCCACATCACGGGCCGCCAGTCCGCCCGCAGGTCGGGCAGTGCCACATAGAAGATGCGCAGCATCGCGCCGACGGCCGCGACCTTGGTGGCCGCCGCCATGAAGGCGGTGATCGGGGTCGGTGCACCCTGATAGACGTCGGGGATCCAGGAGTGGAACGGGACGGCGCCGATCTTGAACAACAGGCCCACCGACAGCAGCGCGGTACCGATCAGCGCCAGCGTCTTGTCGTCGGTGCCCCGGGCGAGCGCGTCGGCAATCCTCGGCAACTCGACGGTTCCGGCGTAGCCGTACAGCAAGGCCACCCCGAACAGGAAGAACGCCGACGAGAACGCCCCGAGCAGAAAGTATTTGAGTGCCGCCTCCTGCGACAGGAGACGGCGACGCCGTGCCAGCCCGCACAGCAGATACAGCGGCAGCGACAGGACCTCGAGCGCCACGAACATGGTGAGGAGGTCGTTGGACGCCGGGAACAGGAGCATCCCGCCGACCGCGAACAGGGTGAGGGGAAAGACCTCGGTGTGCCCCGGGGCGTTCTTGGTGGCCTCCCGTTCGGCGACGCTGCCGGGGACGGCGAATGCCTGCGGGGTGAAGGCGTCGGTTCCGCCTTCCGGCTCGGCTGCACTCGCGGCCGTGACCTCCGCGGTCGCGGCGGCGACCCCGCTGTCGACGCTCCGCTCGGCAATGAGCAGGATCGCGGGGATCGAGATCAGCAGGATCGTTCCCTGGAGGAACAGCGTCGGGCCGTCGACGGCCACCGCGCCCGCGACTGTGGAGTCGCGGGTTCCGGCGAGCATGACGACGGCGACGAACGCGGCGGTGAGTCCTCCGAGCGCGAGTACGAGATGGCTCGAGTAGCGGCCGCGCCGGGGCAGGAACGCCTCGACGAGCACACCGGCGACAGCAACGCCGAACACGATCAACATCGGTGCCAGCTGACCGTATTCGATGTCCGGCGCGCGCAACGTCGGGGACTGGGCGAGTACGAGTTCGGAGGTACTCATCGGTGTGTGCCTCCCTCTGGGTCCTGTCCGGCGACGGTGGGTGCTGGATCGTGCTGACCGACGGTGACGAGGACATGGCTCACCGCGGGTGTGATGACGTCCAGCACGGGCTTGGGATAGACGCCGAGGACGAGCAGCAGGGCGATCAACGGCGCCACGACCGCGATCTCACGGCGCACGAGATCGCGGACGGTCTCGTTGCCCTCCTTCAGCGGCCCGGTCATCATCCGCTGATAGAGCCACAGCACGTAGATCGCGGCGAGGACGAGCGCGAAAGTCGCGACCACGGCAGCGATCTGGTAGCGCGAGAACGTGCCGACCAGGACGAGGAACTCGCTGATGAACGGCGCCAGGCCGGGCAGCGACAGCGTGGCGAGGCCCGCCACGAGGAACGTCCCTGCCATCACCGGCGCGACCTTCTGCACCCCGCCGTAGTCGGCGATGAGGCGGGTGCCGCGCCGCGACACCAGGAACCCCGCGATCAGGAACAGCGCCGCCGTCGAGATGCCGTGGTTGACCATGTACAGCGTCGATCCGGCCTGTCCCTGGCTCGTCATGGCGAAGATGCCGAGAATGATGAACCCGAAGTGCGAGATCGACGTGTAGGCGATCAGTCGCATCACGTCGGTCTGGCCGATGGCCAGCACCGCGCCGTAGATGATGCCGATCACCGCCAGCACCGTGACGAAGGGCGCGAAGTACGCGGACGCCTCGGGGAACATCTGCAGGCAGTAGCGCAGCATGCCGAACGTCCCGACCTTGTCGACGACGGCCATCATGAGCACCGCGCTGGCCGGGGTGGCTTCCACCGCGGCGCCCGGCAGCCACGTGTGGAACGGCCACAACGGCGCCTTGACCGCGAACGCGAACATGAAACCGAGGAACAGCGCTTTCAGCACGCCGGGGTCGGCGTCCAGCCCTTCGGCGACGATCACCCGGAAGTCGAAAGTGCCGCCGCCGAAGACGTCCTGACGCGCCGTCACCACGTACACCCCGATGACCGCGGCCAGCATGATCAGGCCGCCGAACAGGTTGTAGAGCAGGAACTTCACCGCGGCGTACGTCCTCCCCACCCCGCCGAATCCTCCGATCAGGAAGTACATCGGGATGAGCATGGCCTCGAAGAAGATGTAGAAGAGCAGGACGTCGAGGGCGGTGAACGACACGATCACCATCGCCTCGACCATCAGCGTCAGTGCCACGTACGTGTGGGCCATCCGCCGCTGCCCGTAGTCGGGCGCGGTGTCACCGTCGTTCCACCCTGCCAGCAACAACAGCGGGACCAGAACGGCGGTGAGGAGCACCAGGACGAGCGCGATGCCGTCGAGGCCCAGGATGTACCGGGTGCCGAACGCCGGGATCCAGGCGTGCGATTCCACGAACTGGTACTGCTCCCCGGTCGGATCGAACCGGATCGCCAGCACGACCGCCAGGCACAGCACCACCACGGACACGCCCACGGCAACGGATTTCGCGAGCGCGCGCTTGTGGACGGGCAGAGCCAGGACCACACCGGCACCGACGAGTGGCAGCACCCAGAGGGCGGTCAGCCACGGGAACCCGCTCACCACAGCCTCACCAGCATCGTCGCGACCAGAAGTGCCGCACCGGCGAACATGAACAGCGCGTACGACCGGACGAACCCGGTCTGAAGACGCCGCACCCGCATCGACGTTCCGCCGACGAGCGCGGCGAACCCGTTGACGGCGCCGTCGACTCCCCTGCCGTCGACGGTCACGAGTGTTCGCGTCAGTTCCTGCCCGGGACGCATCAGCGCCGCCTCGTTGAACGCGTCGCCGTACAGGTCCTTCCGGGCTGCGGCGGTGAATGCGGTGACCTTCTCCGGCGCGACCTCGGGGATCGGCTGCCGGGCGTACTGCCGGTAGGCCACCGCGACTCCCGCGAGCACCACTACCAGAGTGAGTGCGGTGATCGCCCAAACGGGCAGGGCGGGCTCGCCGTGGTGGGCGCCGACGACCGGTTCCAGCCAGTGCTGCAGGGAGGAGCCGACGGCGAGTAGGGCGCCGGCGGCGACCGAACCGACCGCGAGCAGAATCATCGGCACCGTCATCACCCCTGGCGATTCGTGTGGGTCGGCGACGGGAAGATCCCCGCTCGCGTCGCTCGCCCCGGAAGCCCACCGCGGTTGTCCGAAGAAGGTCATCAGCATCACCCTGGTCATGTAGAAGGCGGTGAGTCCCGCGCCGAGCAGCGTGACCGTCCCGAGGACGACGCCCTGAACGCCCTCGGCGGCGAACGCCGCTTCGATGATCTTGTCCTTGGAGAAGAAGCCGGAGAACGGCGGAATCCCGATGATGGCCAGGTATCCCAGCCCGAACGTGACGAACGTGATCGGCATGACGGTGCGCAGCCCGCCGTAGCGGCGCATGTTCACCTCGTCGTTCATGCCGTGCATCACCGAGCCTGCGCCGAGGAACAGGCCGGCCTTGAAGAAGCCGTGGGTGAGCAGCAGCATGATCGCGAACGCGTACCCGGCCGGTCCCAGACCGGCGGCCAGCACCATGTACCCGATCTGGCTCATCGTGGATGCCGCCAGCGCCTTCTTGATGTCGTCCTTCGCGCAGCCGATGATCGCGCCGAACAGCAGGGTCACCGCGCCGACGATCACGACGGCGAGCTGGGCATTCGGGGCCAGGTCGAAGATCGCGTTGGACCGGACGATCAGATACACACCCGCCGTGACCATGGTCGCGGCGTGGATGAGCGCCGACACCGGTGTCGGGCCTTCCATGGCGTCACCGAGCCACGACTGCAACGGGACCTGCGCCGATTTGCCGCACGCGGCGAGCAGCAGCGCGAGCCCGATCGCGGTCAGCACGCCCTCGCTGGCGGCGTGGGCACGAGTGAACACGTCGGCGAACTCGATCGAGCCGAAAGTCGAGAACATGATCATGATCGCGAGGACCAGACCCATGTCACCGACGCGGTTGACCACGAACGCCTTCTTCGCGGCCGCCGCCGCGGACGGCTTGTACTGCCAGAACCCGATGAGCAGGTACGAGGCGAGACCGACACCCTCCCAGCCGACGTACAGGCCGAGGAAGTTGTCGGCCAGCACCAGCAGCAGCATCGCGGCGAGGAACAGATTGAGGTAGGCGAAGAAACGCCGTCGTTCCGGGTCGTGCGCCATGTAGCCGACCGAATAGATGTGGATCAGCGAACCCACCCCGGTGATCAGCAGCACGAAGCACACGGACAGCTGGTCGAGTTGGAGACCGAAGTCCACCTGGAGTTCGCCGACGGGCACCCAGCTGAACAGGGTCTGGTGCACGACCCGCTCGGCTGCGTCCCGGCCCAGCATGTCGACGAAGAAGGCGACGCCGAGCGCGAAGGAGACCAGTGCCGTCGCGCAGCCGAGGAGATGACCCCACGCATCGCTGCGCCGGCCCGCCAGCAGGAGCACGGCGGCTCCGAAGAGCGGCAGAACCGGCAGCAGCCACACGGCCGACGAGAGCGTTCCGCTCATGCCGCACCGCCGATCGGGGAGTCGTCGTCGGGCAAAGTCACCTTCTCGAGGATGTGCGTCATCGGGGACCCGTCAGTTCTTGAGGAGGTTGGCGTCGTCGACGGAAGCCGAACGGCGGGAACGGAAGATGGTCATGATGATCGCCAGACCGACGACGACCTCGGCGGCCGCGACGACCATCGTGAAGAACGCGAAGACCTGGCCGTCGAGGTTGCCGTGCATCCGGGCGAACGTCACGAACGCCAGATTCGAGGCGTTGAGCATCAGTTCGATGCACATGAACACGATGATCGCGTTGCGGCGGATCAGCACCCCGGCCGCACCGATCGTGAACAGCAGCGCCGACAGGTAGAGGTAGTTCTCAGGGTTCATCGCCGACCCCCCTCGTCGGTGGCACCGGGTTCGGGGGTCGCGACGTCCGCGGTGCCCAGCGCCCGGGCGGGCAGGCTCGGCCGCCGCTCGAGCGACCGGCTGACGGACAGCTCGGAGAACGTGCCGTCGGGCAGCAACGCCGGTATGTCGACGGCGTTGTGCCGCGCGTAGACACCCGGACTGGGCAGCGGTGTGACACGGGCACCCTCGCGGACGCGGTCCTGGGACAATTCGCGCTGGTCCTTCCGCGGCTCGAAACGCTCCCGGTGGGCGAGCACCATCGCTCCGATGGTCGCGGTGATCAGCAACGCACCGGTCAGTTCGAAAGCCCACACGTACCGGAGGAACACGAGTTCGGCCAGCCCCTCGACGTTGCCCCCCGCGTTGGCCTGATCGAGACCGGTGAACGCGGAGACGGACGCACTCCCGATACCGCCGATCAGCAGGAGGCCGAATCCCAGTCCCGCCGCGATCGCGGCCACCCGCTGACCGCGGAGGTTCTCCACGAGGGATTCGGAGGAGTCGACGCCGATGAGCATGAGCACGAACAGGAACAGCATCATGACCGCGCCGGTGTACACCACGATCTGCACGACGCCGAGGAAGAGTGCGCCCTGGGCGATGTAGAAGACAGCCAGGATGATCATGGTCGTCGCGAGGAAGATCGCCGAGTACACGGCCTTGGTTGCGCTGACCACTCCGAGCGCGCCGATCACGGCCACGGTCGCGAGGACCCAGAACTGCACACCCTCGCCCGTCGAGGTCTGGGTGAAGGGTTCCGCGACCAGCTGGACCGCGGACGGCATCGTGTTCACCACGTCGGCTCTCCTCCCTCGATCACGGCCTGTCCCCCGCCGTGTCCTCGACCTCGGACTCGTCCTGCGCCGCAGCCGCCGCTCCCCCGGTCACCGTGCCGCGGTAGTAGTCCTCAGCGGTGGTGCCCGGGGCCATCGGGTGCGGCGACTCGACCATGCCGGACTCGAGCGGGGCCAGCAGCCGGTCCTTCTCGTAGATCAGACCGGCCCGGTTGTCGTCGGCCATCTCGTACTCGTTGGTCATGGTCAGCGCCCGCGTCGGGCACGCCTCGATACACAGCCCGCACCCGATGCAGCGCAGGTAGTTGATCTGATACACCTGGCCGTACCGCTCGCCGGGCGAGAAGCGTTCCTCGTCGGTGTTGTCGGCGCCCTCCACGTAGATGGCGTCGGCGGGGCACGCCCAGGCACACAGTTCGCACCCGATGCACTTCTCCAACCCGTCCGCGTAACGGTTGAGCTGATGCCTGCCGTGGTAGCGGGCCGCCGTCGGCACCTTCTCCTCGGGGTAGAACTCGGTGTTCGATTTCTTGAACATCGTCGAGAAGGTCACGCCGAAACCCGCTATGGGGCCGAGGAATTTAGTCATCGCTGTCCTCCTGGGTGGGACCGGTGGAGTGCGCGCCGGCGACGGAGACGGGCGTGCGCCGGAACGCAGGCAGCGTCTGACCCGGCATCGGCGGGACCGGGAATCCACCGGCCATGGGGTCGAACGGTTCGAGTGTCTCCGGGGCCAGTTCGGCACGTCCCCGCGGCTCGACCGGCTTCTCGGGTGCGCGAACGCCGCCCGGACGCAGGCGCTTCCACAGGAGCACCACCACGACGAGGGCCACGACGAGGCCGGCGACGACGAGCGCGATCGACCGGGCGTCGTAACCCTCGTTGCGGAAGGCCCGGACGGTGGCGACGATCATGACCCACACCAGCGAGATCGGGATCAGGATCTTCCAGCCGAGACCCATGAACTGGTCGTACCGCAGCCGGGGCAGCGTGGCCCGCAGCCAGACGAACACGAACAGGAAACCCCAGACCTTCAGCGTGAACCAGAGCACCGGCCACCAGCCGGAATTGGCGCCGTCCCACAGGCTGAGCGGGAACGGGGCGTGCCAACCGCCGAGGAACAGTGTGGTGGCGAGCGCCGAGACCGTCACCATGTTCACGTACTCGGCGAGCATGAACATCGCGAAGCTCAGCGAGGAGTACTCGGTGTGGAACCCGCCGACCAGTTCGCCTTCCGCCTCGGGCAGGTCGAAGGGCGCCCGGTTGGTCTCGCCGACCATCGACGTGACGTAGATGAGGAACGACGGCAGCAGCAGGAAGACGTACCAGGTGTGTTCCTGGGCGGCGACGATGCCCGACGTGGACATCGTTCCGGCGTCCAGGAAGACGGCCGCGAACGACAACGCCATCGCGATCTCGTACGAGATCACCTGCGCCGTCGAGCGCAGCCCTCCCAGCAACGGGTACGTGGAGCCGGACGCCCAGCCGGCGAGCACGATGCCGTAGACGCCGATCGATGTGGCCGCGAGGACGTAGAGGACGGCCACGGGGAGGTCCGTCAGCTGCAATGGCGTGTAGTGCCCGAAGATCGACACCGCCGGGCCGAACGGGATCACGGCGAACGCCATGAACGCAGGCACCGCGGCGATGATCGGCGCCAGGATGTAGATCGGCTTGTCCACACCCTTCGGGACGATCCCCTCCTTCAGTGCGAGCTTGATGCCGTCGGCGAGGCTCTGCAGCATGCCCCGCGGGCCCACCCGGTTCGGGCCGACGCGCATCTGCATCCAGGCCATGACCTTGCGTTCGGCCAGGATCGTCAGAAGCGGGGTGAGGACGAGGAACACGAAGATGGCCAGGGCCTTGCCGAGCACCAGCCACCACGGGTCGTGGCCGAACAGCGCAGGGTCGGGGTAGACGGCCTCGATCGTCACAGCGCACCTCCCGCGACCATCCCGCTGGTGCCGGCCGCGCGGCGGACGTTCACGACGCTCCCCGCCCGGGCGGCCAGTTGCCGGTAGACGGCGGATCCGGGCGAGTTGAGGGGCAGCCACACCACTCGATCCGGCATGTCGGTGATCACCAACGGCAGCGTGACGGCGCCCCGTTCCGTCGTGACGGTGACCGGATCTCCGTCAGCGGCACCCGACTCTGCCGCCGAGGCCGCGGACATCCGAACGACCGGAGTGCGGGCAGTGCCCGCCAGGTGCGGCTCCCCGTCCTGCAGCCGTCCCGAGTCGAGGAGCATCCGCCAGGTGGCGAGCACCGCCTCCCCCGGCCCGGGTTCCCGCCGCGGCGGTTGCGGGTGGTCGGGCGGATCCGGAAAGTTACCGTCCCAGGCGCCGAGCCTCTCGAGTTCGCGCCGTGCGGTCGCGGCGTCCGGAAGACCCAGCGGGACACCCATTTCGCCGGCGATCGCGTGGAGCACCCGCTGATCGGGCATCGACCCGGTGGCACGGAGGGCGGCGTCGAAATCGCGTGTGCGCCCTTCCCAGTCGAGGAAGGTGCCCGGCTTCTCCATGACCGGTGCGATGGGGAACACCACGTCCGCGCGCTCGCTGATCGCACTGTGGCGCAGTTCCAGACTCACGACGAACCCTGCCGCCTCGACGGCGGCCAGCGCGGCCTGCGGGTCGGGGAGGTCGTCGGCCTCGACACCGCCGATCACCAGCGCCCCGAGCGTCTTCGCCTCGGCCGCGGCGAGGATGCCCGCGGTATCCCGGCCTGCGGTGTCCGGCAGATCCGCGGCGTTCCATACGGACGCGACCTGCCGCCGCGCCTCCGGATCGCCCACCGGTCTGCCACCCGGGAGCAGTCCGGGCAGCGCGCCCGCCTCGAGCGCGCCTCGTTCGCCGGCCCGTCGCGGCACCCAGGCCAGCCGGGCCCCGGTGTCGTCGGCCAGCCGGATCGCCGCGGACAGCGCCCCCGGCACCCCGGCGAGTCTCTCCCCGACCACGATGACCGCACCCGGCCGGCGCAGCAGCTCGGTGACACCCGAGTCCAGATCACCCGTGCGGAGTCCGTCGAGGACCTCCGCCTCCGCATTCGGCGCGGACCGCAGCAGCCGGCCGGACATCTTCTCCAGCCCACGGGACGTGTACGGGGCGATCGAGTAGACCGGAACGGCCTTCGCGCGCGCGGCCTTGCGCAGCCGGAGGAAGACGATCGGCGATTCCTCCTCCGGCTCGAACGCGGCGAGAAGGACGACCGGCGCGACGTCGAGGTCCTCGTAGGTGACCGCGAGTCGCTGCCCCGCCACCCGGGCGGCCAGGAACTCGGCCTCCTCACCGGAGTGCGCGCGACTGCGGAAGTCGATGTCGTTGGTGCCGAGCGCTGTTCGCGCGAACTTCGCGTACGCGTACGCGTCCTCCCACGTGGACCGGCCCCCGACGAGAACACCCGCGTTCCCCCGCGCGGCGGCCAATCCCCGCGCCGCGACGGCCAGGGCCTCGGACCAGGAGGCGGGTGCCAGAATGCCGTCGTCGCCGCGGACCAACGGGGCGGTGATCCGGTCACGCTCGGTGGCGTAGGCGAACGCCCACCGCCCCTTGTCGCAATTCCACTCCTCGTTGACCTCCGGATCGTCGCCCGCCAGCCGGCGCAGCACCTTCCCCCGCCGGTGGTCGGTGCGCTGGGCGCACCCGCTCGCACAGTGCTCGCACACGCTGGGGCTGGAAACCAGGTCGAACGGGCGGGCCCGGAAACGGTACGCGGAACCCGTCAGCGCACCCACCGGGCAGATCTGGACGGTGTTGCCGGAGAAATACGACTCGAACGGTTCCTTCGCGTAGATCCCGACCTGCTGCAGTGCGCCCCGTTCCATGAGTTCGATGAACGGGTCGCCGGCGACCTGCTGGGAGAACCGGGTACACCGCGCGCACAACACGCACCGCTCACGGTCCAGCAGGACCTCCGTGGACAGCGGAATCGGTTTGGGGAACGTGCGCTTGACCTCACCGAAACGCGACTCCGCGCGCCCATTCGACATCGCTTGATTCTGCAGGGGGCACTCGCCGCCCTTGTCGCACACCGGGCAGTCCAGGGGATGGTTGATCAGCAGTAACTCCATCACACCCTTCTGCGCCTTGTCGGCGACGGGCGACGTGAGCTGGGTGTGGACGACCATGCCGTCGGTGACAGTCGTGGTGCAGGAGGCGAGCGGCTTGCGCTGCCCCTCCACGTCGACGAGGCACTGGCGGCAGGCGCCGACCGGATCGAGCAGCGGGTGATCGCAGAACCGCGGGATCTGAATGCCGATCATCTCCGCGGCACGAATCACCAACGTGCCCTTGGGGACACTCACCTCGACGCCGTCGATGACGACGCCTACTTCGTTAGTGGGCGCCGGGGCTTTCACGCCCGCCCTTCCCTCGTCACTCATTCGCTGCGCTCCCTCGCTCGTCGGTCCAGACCGGACGGCCCCCGCGCCGGATCATGCGTGTACTCCAGCCATGAGCGTCGACTGATGCGGGTCGAACGGGCAGCCACCCTGCTCGAAGTGTGCGAGGTATTCGTCGCGGAAGTACTTGATGGAGGACATGATCGGGCTGGCCGCACCGTCACCGAGAGCGCAGAACGACTTGCCGAGGATGTTGTCGGCGATGTCGAGCAGCTTCTCCAGATCGGCGTCGGTCCCCTCCCCTCGCTCGAGCCGCTCCAGGATCTGCACCAGCCAATAGGTGCCTTCCCGGCAGGGCGTGCACTTGCCACACGACTCGTGCGCATAGAACTCGGTCCAGCGGAGCACGGCACGCACCACGCACGTGGTCTCGTCGAAGATCTGCAAGGCCTTGGTGCCCAGCATCGATCCGGCGGCGCCGACACCCTCGTAGTCGAGGGCGACGTCGAGATGCTCGTCGGTGAAGATCGGTGTCGAGGAACCGCCCGGAGTCCAGAACTTCAATCGGTGCCCTGCGCGGACTCCACCCGCGTACTCGAGCAACTCCCGCAGGGTGATTCCGAGCGGGGCCTCGTACTGTCCGGGCTTCGTCACGTGCCCGGACAGGGAGTACAGGGTGAAGCCGGGCGACTTCTCACTGCCCATCGACCGGAACCACTCGATGCCGTTCACGATGATCGGTGGGACGCTCGCAATCGACTCGACGTTGTTGACGACGGTCGGTGACGCGTAGAGACCGGCCACCGCGGGGAACGGCGGACGCAACCGAGGCTGACCACGGCGACCCTCCAGCGAATCGAGCAGCGCCGTCTCCTCCCCGCAGATGTACGCCCCTGCACCCGCATGCACGACCAGTTCGAGGTCGAAACCGGTGCCCAGGATGTTCTTGCCGAGGTAACCCGCCGCATACGCCTCCGCGACCGCGGCGTGCAGCCGGCGCAGCACCGGCACCACCTCGCCGCGCACATAGATGAAGGCGTGCCCGGCGCGGATCGCGTACGCCGCGATGATGACGCCCTCGACGAGCGCGTGCGGCGTGGCCAGCAGGAGCGGCATGTCCTTGCAGGTGCCCGGTTCGGACTCGTCGGCGTTGACCACGAGGTAGTGCGGCTTGTCGTCGCCCTGCGGGATGAACGACCACTTCATCCCGGTCGGGAACCCGGCACCACCGCGACCGCGCAGTCCTGCCTCCTTGACCGTCGAGATGACCTCGTCCGGCTCCATGCGCAGCGCCTTCTGCAGGGCCTCGTACCCGTCGTGGCGACGGTACGTGTCGAGGGTCCAGGACTCGGGCTCGTCCCAGTAGCGGCTGAGGACAGGGGTCAGCGGCATGTCAGTCTCCCTTTCGACCCGGGTCGGTGGCCGCCGGATCCGTCTCGGAGGTGGACCGATCCGGCGGCACCGTCGCGGACGGGGCAGGCGACGGCTGGTCCTTCGCCGATTCCGCCGCCACCGGCTCGGTGTCCCGCGACGGCGGCTCCGGGATCAGCGACGTGTCCGCAGGATCCGGCGCCGCCATGCCCCGTTCGTGCGCCACGCGCAGGCCGGCCAGTGTGGCGTCACCCGCGGTACCGCCCTCCGCCAGCGCACCGGGACGCTCGTCGGGGAACCCGGCGAGAATGCGGGCGGTCTCCCGGAACGTGCACAGCGTCGCGCCGCGACTCGGCGACACCCGTTCACCCGAACGCAGGGAATCGACGAGTGAGCGAGCCGACTCCGGGGTCTGGTTGTCGAAGAACTCCCAGTTGACCATCACCACCGGGGCGTAATCGCACGCCGCATTGCACTCGATGTGCTCCAGCGTGACCTTGCCGTCCGCGGACGTGCCACCGTGCGGCAGGTCGAGGTGCTCCTCCAGGGCGGCGAGGATCGCGTCGCCGCCCATGATCGCGCACAACGTGTTGGTGCACACTCCGACGTAGTAGTCGCCCGTCGGGTCGCGCCGGTACATCGAATAGAAGGTCGCCACCGCGGCCACCTCCGCGCCGGTCAATCCGAGCCGGCCGGCACAGAACTCGATCCCCGCCGGCATGATGCAGCCGTCCTCCGCCTGCACCAGATGCAGCAGCGGTAGCAGCGCGGAACGCGAATTCGGGTAACGCGCGACGACGACGTCGGCGTCGGCGTCCAGCCGCGCACGAACCTCCGGCGGATACTCCTCACGCGCACCCGGCCGCACCAGCAGCCCGTGCTCCTCCGGCCGGGGCCCGAACTCGATGAAGATGGGGGTTTGCTTCGGTGCTGCTTGCTCGGTCATCGGTCCACGCCCCCCATCACCGGATCGATGCTCGCGACCGCCGCAATGACATCCGCAACCATGCCGCCCTCACACGTGGCCGCCACCGACTGCAGGTTCGTGAACGACGGATCCCGGAAATGCACCCGGTACGGGCGGGTGCCGCCGTCGCTCACCATGTGCACACCGAGCTCACCCCGCGGCGACTCCACCGCCACATACACCTGGCCCGGCGGCACCCGGAAACCCTCCGTCACCAACTTGAAGTGATGGATCAGCGACTCCATCGACGAATCCATGATCTCGCGGACGTGCCCGGGCGAATTGCCCAGACCGTCGGGGCCCAGCGTCAGATCCGCCGGCCACGCGATCTTCTTGTCCTCCGCCATGATCGGGCCCGGCCGCAACTTGTCGAGGCACTGCTCGACGATCTTCAGCGACTCCTTCATCTCGTCGACCCGGATCAGGTAGCGGCCATACGCGTCACACCCCGTATCGGTGCTGACGTCGAACTCGTAATTCTCGTAACCGCAATACGGCTGCGACTTACGCAGATCGTGCGGCAGACCCGTCGCACGCAGCATCGGACCGGTGATGCCGAGCGCCATGCACCCCGTGAGGTCGAGATACCCGATGCCCTGCGTACGCCCCTTCCAGATGCGGTTGTCGTTGAGAAGATTCTCCATGTCCCGCAGCCGTTCCGGCATCAACGTGAGCAACTCGCGCACCTTCTCCACGGCACCCTCCGGCAGATCCTGCGACAAACCGCCCGGCCGGATGTACGCGTGATTCATGCGCAGTCCCGTGATCATCTCGAACACGTCCAGAACCAGCTCGCGTTCCCGGAAACCGAACAGCATCGCCGTGACCGCCCCCAACTCCATACCACCCGTGGCCAGCGCCACCAGATGCGAGGAGATGCGGTTGAGCTCCATCAACATGACCCGGATGACGCTCGCCCGCTCCGGAACCTGGTCCGTGATGTCCAGCAACTTCTCCACACCGAGGCAATACGCCGTCTCGTTGAAGAACGGCGACAGGTAATCCATCCGCGTCACGAACGTCACGCCCTGCGTCCACGTCCGGTACTCGAGGTTCTTCTCGATCCCCGTATGCAGATAACCGATACCGCACCGGGCCTCCGTGACGGTCTCACCCTCGATCTCCAAGATGAGCCGCAACACCCCGTGCGTCGATGGATGCTGCGGACCCATATTGACGACGATCCGCTCCTCGGCGCCCTCCGAACCCGCATCACCCGACGACGCCTTCACCGCATCGACAACCTCGTCCCAGTCCTGACCGGCGACCGTGAAAACCGTGTCCTCGCTCATCAGTTGTACCCCCGCCGCTCGTCGGGCGGCGCGATCTCCGCGCCCTTGTACTCGACGGGAATGCCGCCGAGCGGATAGTCCTTCCGCTGCGGATGACCCGGCCAGTCATCCGGCATCTCGATCCGGGTCAACGACGGATGACCATCGAACACGATCCCGAAGAAGTCGTACGTCTCCCGCTCGTGCCAATCGTTCGTCGGATACACGTCGTACAACGACGGGATATGCGGATCCGCATCCGGTGCCGCAACCTCCAGACGAATCCGACGATTGTGCGTGATCGACAACAACGGATACACCGCATGCAACTCCCGGCCCGCATCCTGCGGGAAATGCACACCATTCACACCCAGACACATCTCGAACCGCAGATCCGGCTCATCACGCAACGCCCGCGCCACCAACGGCAAAAACTCCCGCCGCACACCGAACGTCACCTCACCCCGAAACACCACAACCGACTCGATCGCCACCTCGAAACCCACACCCGACTCCGCCAACGCCGCCCCCAGCCCATCCGCGACCTCGTCGAAATACCCGCCATACGGCCGCGGCGTACTCCCCGGCAACAACACCGGACGCACCAACCGCCCATACCCCGACGTATCCCCACTACCCCGCACCCCGAACAGCCCCTTGCGCACACCGATCTGTTCTGTAACTCGGCTCGCTTCGCTCGCGGGTGCCGGGGCCTTGTCGTGCGGTCTTCCCTCGTCACTCACTCGCTACGCTCCCTCGTTCCTCGGTCCAGACCGCACGGCCCCGGCCCCAACCGCTCGGCTCACTTCGCACCCCCGACACCACCGCACGGCCCCGGCCCCAACCGCTCGGCTCACTTCGCACCCCCGACACCACCGCACGGCCCCGGCCCCAACCGCTCGGCTCACTTCGCACCCCCGACACCACCGCACGGCCCCGGCCCCAACCGCTCGGTTCGCTTCGCTCCCTCGAACCACGGCCGCTCGCCCCGGTCATCGAAGAAGGCCCTTCATCTGGATGGTGGGGGTGGCGGCCAGCGCCGCCTGCTCCGCCGCACGCGCCACCTCCTCCCGGTGGACGCCGAGCGGCATCTGCTGGATCTTCTCGTGCAGCGTGAGGATCGCGTTCAGCAGCATCTCGGGCCGCGGCGGGCATCCCGGCAGATAGATGTCCACCGGCACGATGTGGTCGACGCCCTGCACGATCGCGTAGTTGTTGAACATGCCGCCCGACGACGCGCAGACACCCATCGCCAGCACCCACTTCGGCTCGACCATCTGGTCGTAGATCTGCCGCAAAACCGGCGCCATCTTCTGGCTCACCCGGCCTGCCACGATCATCAGGTCCGCCTGCCGCGGTGAGGCCCGGAACGCCTCCATGCCGAAACGGGCGATGTCGAAGCGTCCGCCGGCGGTGGCCATCATCTCGATCGCGCAGCAGGCGAGCCCGAAACTCGCCGGCCACAGCGAACCCTTGCGGACGTAACCCGCGAGCCCTTCGACCGTGGTCAGCAGGAAGCCGCTCGGCAGCTTCTCCTCGATGCCCATATCCGACTCTTCTCTTCCGACTTAGCTTTTGGATCGCTGACGGGACCGATCAGTCCCAACTGAGACCGCCACGCCGCCACTCGTACGCGTAGGCGACGGAGACGTTGAAGATGAACAGGGCCATGGCCCCGAGACCGAAGAAGCCGAGAGCATCGAAATGAACAGCCCACGGATAGAGGAACACGATCTCGATGTCGAAGATGATGAAGAGCATGGCCGTCAGGTAGTACTTCACCGGGATGCGGCCCGCACCCAGAGGCGAGAGCGTCGGCTCGATGCCGCACTCGTAGGCGTCGAGCTTGGCACGGTTGTAGCGCCTCGGACCGACGATCCTCGCCACGATCACGGAGAAGACCGCGAACGCGACCGCAATCGCCCCGAGCACGAGGATCGGCACGTAGACATTCATGCCGTCTCAGCTCCCCTCTTCCCGAGCCTGTCCGCCCGATTCCCGGGCGGTCGTTTCCGAAGCTACGCTCTTGTGAGTTATGCCACAGCGTACAAGGGAAGTCGTCGAGCCCGGTCGATTTGACCGTGCGAGTTCCAGGCGATCTCGAAGTACGGAAAACCCCTGCGGCACAGGCGCTCGATGCACCTTCACGCGGCGGAAATCGGAGTCAGGAGAGCCTAAGCTGAGAGGCGGGTGCGCAGCAGCGCTATGACCGCTTCGGACAACCGGATCGGGTCGAGCGGATGCGGCACCGCGGCCTCGGCCCGCGACCAGGTGGCCAGCCAGGCGTCGTCGGGGCGCCCGGTCAGGACCAGGATCGGGGGGCAGTCGTCGATCTCGTCTTTCAACTGCTTCGCGATCCCCATCCCGCCCGCGGGCACCGCCTCCCCGTCCAGAACGGCAAGGTCGACACCGCCGGCATCCATCTGCCGGATCACCACGGGCGCGGTCGCCACCTCGACGTACTCCAACTCCGGAAGGTCGGGGTGCGGACGCGTCCCCAGCGCCAGAACAACCTTCTGGCGGGTGTTCGCATCGTCGCTGTAGACGAGGACACGCAACCGATCGGGACGGCTGGTGTGGGCGGTCGCGTCGGTCACGGACACGATGCTACCGGTCCCCCGCTCTCCAGACCTGCGGCTCGCGACGATCGAAAAACGGCGCGTCGAAATCGAATTGGTTCGCCGGCGGCCGGAACTGCTCGGCTACAGCCTCTCGGCGATGGCGAGCGCCGTCGAGCCGAGCTTCGGCAGGCGGAGGTCGGCGATGGGAGTCAGCATGTTGCCGAGGCGGTTGGTGACGAATGCGATCGACAGCCCGCTGTCGGCGTCGGCGAATGCGCCCGACCCACCCAAGCCGTAGTGCCCGAAGGTATTCGACGGCTGCCTGCGGCGTGCCACCATCCCCGCGTGGTAGCCGAGCCGCCAGTTCATCGGTATGCCCAGGACGTAGTCGCGGGCCGTCGTCTGCACCTGGCTCAGTTGCGCCACGACGTCCGGCGGGAGGAACTCCACGCCGCCGACGGTTCCGCCGTTCGCCAGCGCCCCGTACATCCGCGCCAGCGCGCGGGCGCTGAACACGCCGTTCCACCCCGGCATGACGCTGTCGTGGATCGCGGGGTTGCGGACGAGGGCGTCGAAGCCGGCGGGCATGCCGGCGTCGGCGACGTTGCGCAGACCCGGCAGCCGCGACATCGCGAACGACGTGGCTCCCCACGGAACGCCGAACGGGTTGATGTGCGGGAAGGTCCTCGCGATCCGGGCACGCTCGGCCGGCGGCACCTCGTACCAGAACTCCTTCACCCCGAGCGGTTCGGCGACCTCGGTGCGCACCAGCTCGGTGAAGGGTTTTCCGGCCGCGCGGGACGTCAGTTCGGCGACGAGCGAGCCGAACGTCACCGCGTGATAGCCGGGGACCTTCAGCCGCCGCTGATCCGGGGTCGCCGCGGCCAGTGCGGCACTGACCAGCGAATGGTCCATCAGACTCAGCGGTCCGGGCACGAGCCCGCGAACCCGGTGCAGTCCGGCGCGGTGCGACAGCAGTTCACGCACCGTGATCTCGTCCTTGCCCTCGGCGGCGAACTCGGGCCAGTACTGCGCCACCGGCGCCTCGTAGTCGATGATCCCGCGTCCCGCGAGACGGTGCAGAACGGTGGACGCGACGCCCTTGCCCGTGGAGAACGTGAGGGTGACGGTGTCGTCCTGCCAGAACGTGTCGCGGCTCGCCCACCCGGCCCACACGTCGACGACCGGTTCACCGTGAAGGTAGACGGCCAGCGCCCCACCGCCCTGGCTGGCGTCGTGGAAGAGTCCGAAGAACTGGTCGACGAGCATCCCGAACCGACGGTCCGCCAGCATCCCCGCCGGCGGCCGGACCGTGCGGCCCATCAACGGCCACGGCGATGTGGTCGTCATATCGACTTCCCTCGGTCGCTTTTCACGTCAGTGACATGTGTATTTAACTTCCTCTTTACACACGGGAAGACGGTGGCGGCACCGCTTCAGGGCCTGCGTGATCGCTTCGTGGCCATACCGCAACGGGAAAGAGTGTCCGGGTGCCGGGGCGGTGACCCGACGCTGATCATTTCGGCTCCAGCGAGTGGAAGTAATCCGACCTGACCTCGACGTCCTCGACGAGGCGCGTGGTGGTCTGGACACCCAGTGAATGCTCCTTCAACAGGTCGCACAGCCGGTCGCCGTCGATCAGGTCGATCGGCGGTGCGCCGTCCCTCTTGGACTCCGTGCGGGCGTCACCGGTGAACGTTCCGGTGGTGATGAGCAGGCCCTTCTCGCCGCGCCCCGCCATCGCGCCGCGGAAATCGCGCACCGCGCCGGCCCCGACGCTGCCGCTGTAGCGCTTGCACTGGAAGAACACGGGGAAACTGAGCAACGACAACTGATACACGCCGAGCCCCTCGATGTCCCCGTCACCGCCGCGACCGGTGACGGACGCGCTCGAGAATCCGGCCTCCCGCAGCAACCGCTGGGTCAGCCGCTCGAACGCGGGCGGCGACATCTTCAGGACCGTGTCGAGCAGGAGGTCCTTCCAGTCCGCGTCGTTCTCGGCCTCGGCGATGTTGGCATCCGGTTCGTCGTTGCGGCGGGACGCGGCCTTCGCCGATTTGCGGGCGGCATTCTTCTTGCGGTTCTCGGCGGAGAACTCGGCGTGCAGGGGGCGGATCTCGCTCTCGGCGACCTCGCGGCCCTTCTCCGTCACACTCCACACCCCGCGCCGGCTGTTCGTGAGCAGACCCATCCCCTTGAGGTAGGTGCGGGCCCACGCCAACCGGTACTCGATCTCGGTGCTCGGACCGTCACCGTGCAGCACACCCTGCACGTCGGACGAAAGCCCTTCTCGCTCAACGACGGCGCTGTCGAGCTCCTCGTTGGACGCCGAACCACCGAGAGCAATGGCAGCCTGAAGCGCTGGCCAGAGGAGGTCGACGTACTGAGGAACGTGAACAGTCATGGCCACAAGCATGCCGGAATCCACCCGGCCCTCCGCACACGGACCCCGATCCGATCATCCCGGGGCGAGCCGAGCCTCCGCACGGTTCTCGAGCTGCGCCCGGTAGATCGTCTTCCCGGATCGACGCACGATGAGATAGGCGAGCCCGACGGCGATCATTCCCGGCACCAGCACACCGACGCTTCCCGTCATCTCCGCGACCATCAGCATCACCGCGAGAGGAGCGCGGGCGATGCTCCCGAAGCAGGCCATCATGCCGACGATGACGAAGGGCGCCGGATTGTCGGGGACGCCCGGGGCGATCGGTTCCAGCAGTCGCCACACCGCGGCACCGGTGAACGCCCCGATCACCATTCCCGGGCCGAAGATGCCGCCGGATCCCCCCGAGCCGATGGACAGCGACGTCGCGAGGATCTTCGCGAACGGCAACAGCAGCACCACCCACAGCGGGATGGCCGTGAGGTCGCCGCGGGCCATCGACTGCTGGATCCAGCCGTAACCGCTGCCCAGCACCTCCGGCAACACGAGCGCCATCAGTCCGACGAGCAGCCCGCCGACCGCCGGTTTGACGATCCGGCTGCCGGGCAGACGGTGGGTGAGATCGACGGCCGTGTAGAACGTCCCGCTGTACAGCAATCCGATCAGGCCGCCGAGCACACCGATGAGCGCGAACCACACCAGCTGGACCGGGGTGTCGAAGACGTAGTCCTGAGCGGCGTACCCGAACAGCGGCCCGAATCCGAGGAAGCTACCGAACACCGTGTAACTCACGATCGACGTGACCAGCGCCGGCACGAGCACCTCGAAATCGAAGTCTTCCTTGTAGGGAATCGTGCAGCACAACACCGCGCCGCCGAGCGGGGCGCCGAAGATCGCGCCGATACCGGAGCCGATGCCGATCGCCACGGCGATTCGACCGTCCCGTGGGGACAGGTCCAGCCTGCGGGCGAGAAGCGATCCGAAACCCGCCGAGATCTGCGCGGTGGGGCCCTCGCGACCGCCGGATCCGCCGGACCCGATCGTGATCGCGGACGCGACCAGCTTCACGAGGACGACGCGGACGCGGATCATGCGGGGGTCCCGGTGAACGGCGTCGATCGCCGCGTCGGTGCCGTGCCCCTCGGCCTCCGGTGCCAGCGTGAACACGATGATGCCCGACACCAGTCCACCCAGGCACACCACGAGCGGGATCGCCCACCGTCTCGTGAACTCCCGGCTGCCGACCGCCCCACCGTCGCCCGCCGCGGTCGGCGGGTGGTAGCCCCCGATGCCGACGATCAGCAGTTGCGTCGCCTCCGACAGCGCGACGTAGAACACGACCGCCCCGAGCCCGGCGACGGTCCCGATCACGACGCCGAGAACCAGCCATTTGCGGGTGTAACCCGAAGTCCGGATCCAGTTTCCGGCTGACGTCCCGATCGACCGCAGAGCCCTCGACCCGGGCGCCACCCGGATCACTCCAGCTTTCCGAAGACCGTCCGACCCTCCAGGATCGTGGCGAGCACCTCGAGGTCCGCGATGTCGTCGGGATCCACCAGAAGCGGGTTGGCCGACAACACGACGAGATCGGCGTGCATACCGGGGACGATTGCCCCGATGGCGTCCTCGCTCCGGAGGTGCCACGCCGAGTTGATCGTCTCCGCCCGCAGTGCATCCGGGACGGAGATCCGTTCCTCGGGAGCGAGCACACGTCCCGATCGGGTGCGGCGGGTGACGGCGTCGGCGATGTTGCGCAGCGGGTTGGTCGGGGTGACCGGGCCGTCGTTGTGGAACGAGATCCGCTGGCCCGCCTTGATCGCGGAACCGGCAGCCGCCCAACGTGCTCCACGCTCGGGACCGAACAGGTCGTCGACGAGCACGTCGCCCCAGTAGTAGAGGTGGTCGACGAACAGGCTGCACGTGACGCCGAGTTCGGTCGCTCGGCGGAACTGGTCCGGGGTCATCGCCCCGACGTGCTCGAGCCGGAGTCGGTGATCCTCTCGTGGAGAGTCGGCGAGCATCCGCTCCCACGCGTCGAGGACCAGGGCGACCGCGGCGTCACCGTTGGCATGGCAGGAGATCTGCCAGCCGTTCTCGAAATACGGCTTGCTGATCTCGAGAATCTCGTCCTCGGTGTAATTGGCCTCGCCACGCGTTCCGGCGAGGCCGAGCGACCGAGTGACGTCCGTGTCGAGGTACGGAAAGCTGGTGGCCGCATTGCCCACCCACGGCGACCCGTCCGACCAGATCTTGATGCCCACCTGGCGCAGCAGGTCGTTGCCGACTCCGGGTGAGACTTCGGAGGTGCGCTCCGGGTTGGACATCTCGTACAACCGCAGTCGGGTGGTGAGTGCGCCGGACCGGGCGAACGCCGTCAGGGCGCTGCGGAACCGTGGGTCGAATGCCATCTCACTGGCGGTGGTGATGCCTGCCGCATTCATCCGCGCGCATTCCGCGGCGAGGAGTTCCGGGAGCCGGGTGCTCGCGCCCGCGAGGATCGAGGCGGCCACCGCCATCACCGCGGGCGCCTCGAACGCCGAACCGTCCAGTTCACCCGACTTGTCACGACCGAAACTGCCGCCCTCCGGGTCCGGCGTGTCCTTGGTCAATCCGGATTCCCGCGCGGCGACGTCGTTGAAGTAGGCCACGTGGCCGGTGTTGTGCAGGATCACCAGGGACGTATCGGGAGCGACGGAATTGAGCCAGTCACGGGTCGGCTCGGGCAGCCCTTTCTGCAGCAGTGGGTCCCATCCGTTGAGCACGGCGCCGTCGGGGTGCTCGTCGACGGCGCGGCGGACGGCGTCGACCACCTCCCCCGCGTCGGCGATGGTCACCGGCCTGATGTCCACGACCGGTTCACCGAGCAACACCGCGGAGTTCAGCGGGTGGCCGTGCGCCTCGATGAAGCCGGGAAGTATGCATGCGCGGTGCAGGTCGACCGTGATCGTTGCCGGTCCGATCAGCGGGAACACGGCGGCATCGTTGCCGACAGCGGCGATCCGCCCGTCTCGCACCGCAACCGCCCGAGCGCGTGGCGCGGCATCGTTCATGGTGACCACGTCACCGAAAAGCACCAGATCGGCAGCTTGTGCGTCGTTCGTGCCCATCAGTGCACCCTCCCGTCAGACCGGGCGCGGGCGAGGGCCCACGCGCCGGCAGCGAGTGTCGACTGTGACTTCAGATTACAACTACACAGCAGGCCATATGCAGGAATAGTGCGTAACCAAGATCAGTTGCAGACAGGCATGACCGAAACACCGCTGCCCGTCGACGGCCTCTTCGAGCCGTTCGCCGTCAAATCCCTCCAGCTGCGGAACCGCTTTACGATGGCGCCCATGACCAGGGCTTTCTCCCCCGGCGGCATTCCCGGGGACGATGTCGCGGCCTACTACCGTCGACGCGCGGCGGGCGGCGTCGGACTCGTCATCACCGAGGGGACGTACATTCCCGACCCGGCCGCCGGATCTCACACCAGGGTGCCGCTGCTCTACGGACAGGACAGCCTCGCGGGCTGGAAATCGGTGGTGGACGCGGTCCACGACGAGGGCGGGCAGATCATCCCGCAACTCTGGCATCTGGGCGTCGAACGCGGTCCGCAGCCCCGCCTGAATCCCGACGTGACCACCGCCAGCCCGTCCGGAATCGCTCTGGACGGGACCCGCCTGGGACGCGAATTCACCTCATCCGATCTCGACGCGCTGCGCGAGTCCTGGGTGGCGGCCGCCGTCAACGCGCGCGACGTGGGCTTCGACGGCATCGAACTCCACGGTGCGCACGGCTATCTGCTCGACCAGTTCCTGTGGGACCGCACGAATGTCCGGTCCGACGGCTACGGCGGATCCCTCGAGGCCCGCACCCGATTCCCCGTCGAGGTGGTCGCAGCGATCCGCGAGGCCGTCGGCGAGGACTTCGCGATCGTCTACCGCTTCAGCCAGTGGAAGTCGAACCACTACGACTCGCGGATCGCGCAGTCCCCCGACGAACTCGCGGCCGTGCTCGCACCCCTCGTCGCCGCCGGCGTCGACGTGCTGCACCCGTCCACCCGCAGGCACTGGGAACCGGCGTTCGCCGAGCTGGCCGGTGACGACGGGGACCTGGGCCTGGCCGGCTGGACCAAACGGCTGACCGGACTACCCACCATCACGGTCGGCTCGGTGGGTCTCGACGACGTGTTCACGACGGCCTTCACCTCGGACGGCGCCTCGAACACCGCCGGTATCGACCGCCTGCTCCGGCAGTACGAGAACGGCGAGTTCGACCTCGTGGCCGTCGGCCGCGCGCTGCTGTCCGATCCCGAGTGGGTGCTCAAACTCCGCGACGGCAGGACCGCCGAGCACATCCCGTACAGCAACGAGCACCGGGCGGTTCTGCACTGACCTCTGCCGGTCAGCTGTCCTCGACGGTGATCTCCACCTGATCGACGTTGACACCCTCGGGCGGGTTGGCCGTTCCCTCGACCGAGATGCGGCTCTTGTCGACGCCCTGCGCCTCGAGCGCGTTGGCGACGGCCTGGGCGCGCTGATCGGCCAGTAGTTCGGCGGCCGCCTCGTCCGAGTTGGTGGCGTACGCCTCGATCTCGATCTTGCTGTCGCCGGCCTTCATCGCAGCGGCTACCGCCTGGACGGTGACGTCCGAGATGGCGTTGAGCTCGGCGGTTCCCGACTCGAATCCGATCGGGACCGCCGCGATGGCCGAGTTGATCGCGTTCTGCGTGGCCTCGCGCGCGGTGTTGACGGCGGACGACGCCGTAGCTTGCACACTGCTGATCGCGCCTTCCACCCGGTCGGACGCGGAAGAGGTCGTCGTGGTCGCGATCGGAGCCTCGTTCGAGCTGTCGTCGGAACAGCCGGCCGCGCCGAGCAGAGCGATGGCCGCGACCGCGATACCGGTGACGATGGTCTTGCGCATGATGGATTCCCCTATACGTCGGTATGTCCGGAAGGCGCTACACGTCGTGGGACGAGGATAGCCCCGCCGGCGCCCGGCGACGGCGGTATTCGGACAGCGCCGCGGCTCCCACATCGTGGGATCAGGCCCGACGGATGTGAATCCGGACACGGGCTTCTCACCTGGTCGGAACCCGGTAATTCGTCCCGCGTTTCATTTCGGTTAAACCTTCGGATTGCGATCTCATTTCAATAACGGTAGGAATGAATCCGGCGCCCGCTCAGCGCCGACATAAATGCCCACAACCGAGCAAGGAGTTAAAAGCATGGATCTCGCCTTCCTGTCCGAATTCTTCTCCGCCTTCTCCGACCTCGCCGGTGCCCTGGACTTCTTCTCGGGTTCCGCCGACGCAGTGGGCGGTGGCGCAGACGCCGCAACCGCGGCCGCGGCCACGATTGGCTAGCATTTCCGCTGGCACAAGACTTGAACACCCGTGACGGGGTTCGCACGCTCAGGCGCGCGAGCCCCGTCACGGCGTTGTCGGCACGCTTCGAGCGACTCATCACGTACCTATCACGACGATTAATCCGTGACGTGAACATGTTCATTATCCACGTCACCAGCGATTTTCCCGTAATTGGTCGGTCGACCAATTGAGTCGACCTTCCGAAGATCAACTTTTCCGCTTCACCGTTGATTTATTCTCGAAATAATCGACTACGGCGCATATATTCGGTACTTCCGTAACACGCGCGCATCTCAGTGCACATGCGTACACTCAAATCTCGTGACCGACCCGCAGATCAGACGCCGCTCCGAGGTGCGGGCCCTCGCCCGGCTGGCCCTCGAGGAAATCGGGGCCGCCGCCACCGGCATCGGCAGCATCCACCGCGCCATATCGGATCGCGTCTTCGCCGGCATCCGGCTCGGTGTCGGCTCCCACGCCGTCCCCGCCAAACTGCTCCACGACGAGATCTCGGGCGCCGCGTACACACTCGTCGCCGACACCGCACGTCTCGGCGGTTCCCTCGCAGGACGGTTCCTCGACCTCCCGTCGTCGGAGAACGTCGCCCCGTCCCAGACACGCCGCGGAGCCCAGGCCATCGCCGCGATCCAGGGTCTGATCGGGGACGTACTGGAATCGGAGGGGTCGCCGCTCGCCGAACCCCTGGCGATACGGGTGAACGGTGTCGCGCTCGCGCCGGACGCGGGCACGCTCGCCGACGCCTTTCCGCGCGCCGGCGGCCGCATCGTCGTCTTCCTGCACGGACTCGTCGAGACCGAGGACGCGTGGGCGCTGGGCCGCCGTCCCACCTACGGTGAACGGCTCGCAACGGACCTCGGCTACACGGCGCTGCAGATCCGGTACAACTCCGGCAGGCACATCTCGGACAACGGCAGGAGCCTGTCCGAACTTCTGGACACGGTCACCGAGCACTGGCCGGTCGAGGTCGAGTCGATCGCACTCATCGGGCATTCCATGGGTGGCCTCGTGGCCCGCAGCGCCTGCCGGATCGCCTTCCTCGACGACCGCCCGTGGGTGAGGCGGGTGCGGCACGTCGTGAGTCTCGGCTCACCCCACCTCGGCGCCCCGTTGGAGCAGGCCGTCCACTACGCGAGCGCCGGGCTGGCCACACTGCCCGAGACGCGTGCCATCTCCGGGCTCCTACGCAGAAGGAGCGCCGGCATCCGGGATCTGAACCAGGGTTCGCTCGTCGACGAGGACTGGCGCGATCGCGATCCCGACGCGCTCCGCGCCGCGGCGTGCAGTGAGGTCCCGCTCCTCGACGGCGTGACGTACTGCTTCGTCTCCGCGACCATCACCCGCAGCCCGAGACATCCACTGGGACGCCTGCTCGGCGACGGCATGGTGCTCGTGCCGAGTGCGTCCGGCCGGAACCGGACGCGGATGATCGGCTTCCGCGACGAGGACGGCATGCACCTCGCGCCCGCGAACCATTTCACGATGCTCAACCACGAGTCGGTGTACGAGAAGCTGCTCGAATGGCTCGGCACGCCGGAAGCCGGCTGACTTGCGGACTCAGGCCATGGTCGTGTGCCACACGATGGCGGCGGCGAGCGCACCCGCGCCGTTCAGCGACCAGTGCAGCGCGATGGGCGCGATCAGACTGCCGCTGCGACGACGGAGCCACGTGAACACGACGCCCGCGGCCGCGGTCGCGACGACCGCCGCGAGGATGCCGAGCACCTGACCCAGGACGCCGCCACCGAGGAAGCTGGACAGTCCCTTGTTGCCCGACGTCAGCCCCAGCGAAGACGCGATGTGCCAGAGACCGAACATCAGCGATCCCGCCGCGAAGACACCACGTGCGCCGTACACCCGGTCGAGGGTGCCGTGCAGCACGCCGCGGAACGCGAGCTCCTCGGGGATGACGGTCTGCAACGGGATGACGATCATCGACGCGATGAGCGCACCGGACAGGGTGGCGTACCGGTCGGCCATGAAGAAGGGGCGGGTGATCGGCAGGGCTGCGCCGATCGCCACGACGCCGATCACGAGTCCCATCGCCGCCAGCGCGTACAGCGACCCCTTTCGCCAGTGCCGGGGTGAGAGCCCCAGTTCTGCCCAGCCGAGCCCGCGCCGCCGGGTGAGCACGAGCAGCACGACAGCGGCGATGGGAACGGTGGCGATACTCGCCCACGCGGTGGTGAAGTGCGCGATCAGGTTCGTGGCCGCGAGGACGACCACCACGATCGCGATGTCCAGGTAGGCATGCAGCACGGGACGCTTGGCGCGTGCACCGGACTTCTCGCCGTCGACAGCTCCGGCGTACTGGACTTCAAGGGTCATTCGGCCGGCCGATCTGCTTCGTATACACGCATCAAGTCAAGTGTACGGATTTGTCTGTGAAACCTCTGTGAGCCACGCCACTACGCAGGTCGAAGCATGCCCCCGCGTCACAGGGCCGCCGGAGCCCGCGTCTAGCCTGGATACGAACTTCACACAACCCGCTGTCCAGGAGATAGAATGGCCGACTTCCTCTACGAGGACTTGCTGCCCATCGGTGAGGACCCCACCGAGTATCGGCTGCTGACCACCGAGGGGGTGTCGACTGTCGAAGGACCCGACGGCCGCACCTTCCTGTCCGTCGAGCCCGAGGCGCTGCGCCTGCTCACCGAGACCGCGCTCCACGACATCTCGCACTACCTGCGCAGCGACCATCTGACGCAGCTCGCGAGCATCCTCGACGATCCCGAGGCGTCGGGCAACGACAAGTTCGTGGCACTCGATCTGCTCAAGAACGCCAACATCTCCGCGGCCGGCGTGCTGCCGATGTGCCAGGACACCGGCACCGCGATCGTCATGGGCAAGCGCGGCCAGCACGTCCTCACCCCCGGCGACGACGAGAAGGCCATCGCCCGGGGCGTCTACGACGCCTACACCCGGCTCAACCTGCGGTACTCGCAGAACGCGCCGATCACGATGTGGGACGAGAAGAACACCGGGAGCAACCTCCCCGCCCAGATCGAGCTCTACGCCGACACGGCGACCGGCCACGAGAACGCCTACAAGTTCCTGTACATGGCCAAGGGCGGCGGCAGCGCCAACAAGTCCTACCTGTTCCAGGAGACCAAGGCGATCCTGAACCCGGACGGCATGATGCGGTTCCTCGAGGAGAAGATCCGCGCCCTCGGCACCGCAGCCTGCCCGCCGTACCACCTCGCGATCGTCGTCGGCGGCACGTCCGCCGAGTTCGCACTCAAGACGGCCAAGTACGCGTCCGCGCACTACCTCGACGAACTCCCCAACGAGGGTGCGATCACGGGCCGCGGCTTCCGCGACCTGGAGCTCGAGGAGAAGGTGCTCGAGCTGACCCGTCAGATCGGCATCGGCGCACAGTTCGGCGGCAAGTACTTCTGCCACGACGTCCGCGTCATCCGCCTCCCCCGCCACGGCGCGTCGCTGCCCGTCGCTCTCGCCGTGTCCTGCTCGGCGGACCGCCAGGCCAAGGCGAAGATCACCCCCGAGGGCGTCTTCCTCGAGCAGCTCGAATTCAACCCGGGCCGGTTCCTCCCCGAGGTCACCGACGCCCAGCTCGACGCCGAGACCGACGGCGTCTCCGGCACCGGCAAGGGCGCCGCCGTGAAGATCGACCTCACCAAGCCGATGCCCGAGATCCTCGCCGAGCTGTCCAAGCACCCGGTGAAGACACGGCTGTCGCTCACCGGCCCGCTCGTCGTCGCACGCGACATCGCCCACGCCAAGATCAAGGAACGGCTCGACGCCGGCGAGGACATGCCGCAGTACCTCAAGGACCACCCGGTGTACTACGCCGGCCCGGCCAAGACCCCCGACGGCATGGCGTCCGGTTCCTTCGGCCCCACCACCGCCGGTCGCATGGACTCCTATGTGGAGCAGTTCCAGGCCGCGGGCGGTTCGATGGTGATGCTCGCGAAGGGCAACCGCTCCAAGCAGGTCACCGACGCCTGCAAGTCGTACGGCGGCTTCTACCTCGGGTCCATCGGTGGCCCCGCGGCGCGTCTCGCCCTCGACTGCATCAAGAAGGTCGAGATCGTCGAGTACGAAGAGCTCGGCATGGAAGCGGTCTGGAAGATCGAGGTCGAGGACTTCCCCGCGTTCATCGTGGTCGACGACAAGGGCGAGGACTTCTTCGCCGGTGTCTCCACGCCCACCCTCACCATCGGCAAGCGTCCCGGCCTGTAGGCGGCTCCGCCGCCCGTGAGTGGTTAGCGAGTCTCTGGGCTCGTCAACCACTCACGGGCGCTACGCGCCTACCGCGATCTCGATGACGGGGTTCTTCGCCGGGTCGAGCCGGCCGAGGAGTGAGGTCAGCGCGTCGCGGTCGATGGCGACGCACCCCTCGGTGGTGGTGCCGTCCGTGACGTGCAGGAACATCGCCGAACCGAGGCCGGGAACGCGGGCGGCGTTGTGGCCGATCACGACCGCGTAGTCGTACAGCGGTCCGGCAGCGTAGAGGTTCTCGCTGTTACCGCCGGGGTTCGCGTCCTGCCGGACGTGCGTGTTGTACGTCGGCGAGAGCGGATTCGAATCCCACCAGTCGCGCCGGTCCGACTGGAAGTACGGCATGGCCGTCTCCGGGGCGGGCTGCCGGCCGAATGCCTGCGACAGCGGGAAGACACCGGCCGGCGTGCGGGTGGAGAATTCGTTCGCCGCCCCGATTCCTTCCGCGCCGACGTCGGCGGGGACGGGGCCCGCGAACACCTGCCACGTGCCGTCCGCAGTCCGTTCCCAGGCGGTCAGTTGGGCGACCACTGCCCCCGCGGACGGGGCGTAGACCGTGATCACCTGGTCCGAGGCGCCGGAGAAGACTGCTCGGTCCGGGGCCGCGGAGGCGCCGGGTACGAGCACCAGCCCGATCAGAGCCACCATCAGTCCCGCCAACCACAGTCGACCCACCCGTAACGTCGTCATGGGGCGAGTGTTCCATCCGCGGGCACTCGTTGCGAGATTTTCCCTCCGCGCTACTGCACCCGGCAGAGGATCTCGCTGTGCAGGAGCGCGAACCAGCCGTCGTCCTCCCGCATCCACGAACGCCAGCCCGCCGCGATGCGTTCCAGGTCCGCCCCGGTGGCGAGCCCCAGTTCGAGCGCCCGGTCCGCGTAGTTCGACTGCAGCGAGCGATCGGCCCAGGAACCTCCCCACCACTCGCGATCCTCGTCGGAGGAGAAGCACCACGTGCTCGCGGTGTTCACGACGTCGCCGAGACCCGCCTCGTGCGCCCACGCCCGCAGGCGACGGCCGGCGTCCGGTTCGCCACCGTTCGCCCGCGCGATGGCTTTGTACAGCGTCAGCCATTCGTCGAGTTCCGGTGTCGGCGGGAACCATGTGAACGTGCCGTAGTCCGCGTCGCGGGCGGCGACGATTCCGCCGGGCCTGCACACCCGCGTCATCTCGCGCAGCGCCTGCACCGGATCTCCGACGTGTTGCAAGACCTGATGCGCGTGCACGACGTCGAAGCTGTCGTCGGGAAAGTCGAGGGCGTGGACGTCCGACACCACGGTCAGGACGTTCGGGACTCCCCGCTTCGCGAACTCGTTCCGGGCGAGGGACAGCGCCTCGTCGTTCATCTCGACGGCGGTGACGACTCCGGGTGCGACGAGTCCCGCGAGGTCGGCGGTGATCGTGCCCGGCCCGCACCCGACGTCGAGCAACGCCATGCCTGCGCGCAGGTGCGGGAGCAGGTAACCGGCGGAGTTCTCGGCGGTGCGCCATCGATGGTTTCGCAGCACCGATTCGTCGTGACCGTGGGTGTAGACCGTCTCGTCGCCGTTCATGTCTCCGACGCTAGCAACTTCGACCAGATAATGGGATCGCTATCTCACCATCCAGGATAATGCGAACCCCGGCCGCGGCAGGCCGTGAGTGTTACGTTGTTGCACACCAACGCGGCAACCGAGGGACTGCCATGACTTTCAGCCTCGCTCTCACTCCGGCGCAGAAAGACCTCGTCGAGCGGACGCACGCCTTCGCGGAGAACGTGATCCGGCCGGTGGCGGCCGAGCACGACCGCGCGCAGGAGTTCCCCTGGGACGTTCTCGAGCAGGCCGCACGAGAGGGCTTCTACAGTCCGCTGTTCTACCGCGACCTCATCGGCGACCCGACGGGACTGTCTCTCCCCCTCTTCATGGAGGAGTTGTTCTGGGGTTGCGCCGGAATCGGGCTGGCCGTCGTGATGCCCGCGCTGGCGCTGTCGTCGATCGGGCAGGCCGCGACGCCGGAGCAGATGCTGCGCTGGGCGCCCGAGTGCTTCGGCGAGCCCGGCAACCTGAAACTCGCCGCACTGTGCATCTCCGAACCCGAGGGCGGCAGCGACGTCCGCAACCTGCGGACCACCGCGACGCGCGACGGCGACGAGTGGGTGATCGAGGGGCACAAGATGTGGATCGGCAACGGGGGAATCGCCGACGTGCACGTCGTGAACGCGACCGTCGATCCGGACCTGGGCCATCGCGGTCAGGCGCTCTTCGTGGTGCCCGGCGGAAGTCCGGGTATCGAACTCGTCCGCAAACTCGACAAGCTGGGCTGCCGCGCGTCGCACACGGCGGAGCTGAAGTTCCATCAGGTGCGGGTTCCCGCCGACCATCTGCTCGGCGGCGACGACAAGTTGCAGAACCGCATGCGGAAGGCCCGTGAGGTGCAGGAAGAGGTGGCCACCGGCGCGCCCCGGCGGAAATCGGCCACCCTCGGCACGTTCGAGCAGACACGCCCCATGGTCGCCGCTCAGGCGCTGGGCATCGCCCGCGCCGCGCTCGAATACGCCACCGAGTACGCGAACCGCCGCGAGGCATTCGGCGGCCCGATCATCGACAACCAGGGCATCGCTTTTCCGCTGGCCGACCTCGCGACCCAGATCGACGCCGCGCGGCTGCTCACCTGGCGGGCGTCGTGGATGGCGGCGGCGGGAGTGGAGTTCCGCCACGGCGAGGGCTCGATGGCGAAACTCGCGGCGTCGGAGGTCGCTGTGAAGACCACCGAACGCGCACTGCAGACGATGGGTGGGTGGGGGTACATCAGCGACCACCCCGTCGAGAAGTGGTACCGGGACGCCAAGCTGTACACCATCTTCGAGGGCACCAGTGAGATTCAGCGGATGGTGATCGGGCGCGCTCTCGGCGCCGCGGACGGCGCCCCGCCCCTCCACTTCGATCAGCCGACCGAGGGATCCGCCTTCAACCGGCGGTTCGGCAGGGGCACGTCCGTGCGCACGAAGGCAGGCGAGTTCGCGATGTCGATGAAGGACCGGATGCCCGAGTCCGCGCAGCGACTGGCTATGAAAATCCTTGCCCCGCCGAAGAAGTGAAACCGGCGTGGGATCAGGTCCAGAGGGCGGCCACGAGCACGGTGACGATGCCGAGCCCACCCGTCACGTGGACCAGGTTCGGGTTCTCCTGCCCCTTGTTCTGCTTGCCCCGGACGATCTCGGCGAGCGCGACCACCACCAGCGAGAGCAGAAGCTTCACGCCGATCTTGACGTGGTTGTAATCCTTGTCCAGTGCGGCCTCGCCGAGCCCGACCAGGATCAGTCCCGTCACGAACTGGAGCCGCGCACCCCACACCATGACCTCGGAGATCCGCGGCGCCCCGAGCACCGCGAAATAGCCGCCGACGAGGGCGGCCATGCCGAGCAGGTGGCAGACGAAGAAGAGGTTGTAGACGACGGTCATCTCCGCAGCCTAGCGACCTGCCCGGTCAGCCGGATACGATTCCCGCCTCGATCGCCGCCTCCCGGTACGACGCGCCCAGCGTGGCGACGGTTTCGTGGGCGTTGAGCCCGCTGGGGTTCGGGACCAGCCACAACTCCGCGCCCTCGAGGTCGCGCGGCTGCTTGCCCTTCCTCGCGGCACGCTCCCCGAAAGCCCTGCGATATGCGGTGATTCCGGCGACGGCGACCACCCGGGGAGTGGTGTCGCGGACCACGGTGCGCAAGCGCTCGGCGCCGACGGCCAGCTCCTCACCGGTCAACTCGTCCGCCTTCGCCGTGGCACGCGAGGCAAGGTTGGTGATGCCGACGCCCCGCTCGATCAGGTGATCGCGATCCGCGTCCGACATCCCTGCCGTCGGATCGATCGGACGCTCGATGATCCCCGCGGCCAGCAGGGCCGGATAGAAACGGTTGCCCGGGCGCGCGAAATGCGCCCCGGTCGCGGCCGTCCACAGTCCCGGGTTGATACCGACGAACAGCAGTCGGCAGCCCGGTCCGATGAGGTCCGCAACCTCGGCGTCCCGGAACGACTCCAACTCCGCACGAGTGAAGCTCACAACCTGCCCGCCTGCGTCAGCCCCGCAACGGTGTCGGCCAGGGTCTCCGCCGAATCCCGGTACTTCACACCCAGTTCGCTCTCGCTCGGGCGGTCGTCCGTGTCCGGCATCCGCGTGTAGTACTCCATCGCGGCCTCCGAAATCGGGGTGTCGATGGAGACGAACCGGTCGACGGCGTCGACCAGCCTGCCCACCAGGCGCAACGCGGCGTCCGGAACCGGGAACACCCCCATCCATTTGCCGGTGATCACGCCCAGCATCTCCGCGATCCCGGCGATCGGAATCCGGGGACCACCGAGCATGTGCCGGCGGGCGCCGCGTCCCGACTCGAGGAGGGCGGCGTGCGCGCTCGCCACCTCCCGGACGTCGACCATCGTCCACGCCGCGCTCCGCCCGGGCAGACCCCGCAGGTGAACGGCGGCCTCGACTGCCTGGGCCGCCTCGCCGAACTGGTTCCCCGCGGGCGGGCCGATGATCATGCCCGGATAGGTGATCGCGATCGGTGCGCCGTCGGCCTGAAGGTCGCGAGCGTACTGCTCCACACGTGCCTTGCTCCGGCCGTAGGCGTCGGGAGGCCCGCACACCGGCAGTTCGGGAGTGAGCAGCCGGGCCCCCGGCTGGAACAGCGCCGCGATACTCGAGACGTAGACGATCGGGTCGAGGCCCAGTTCGACCGCGGTTCCCAGCACGTTCTGCGCGCCGGCCAGGTTGGTCTGCAACATCTCCTCCGCGCGCCGCGGGTCGACCGCGACCACGGCCGCGGCGTGGATGACGGCGTCGCAGCCGTCCAGCGCGCGGCGCACCGACTCGGCGTCCGTGATGTCACCGACGACGTGATCGGACGTGTCCAGTCCGAGTGCCGCGGCACTGGTCACGAGGCGAGCAGGATCCCGCACGAGGAAGCGCACCCGGTGACCGGCGTCCACCGCCGCCTTCGCGCTCCACGCCCCGACGAAACCTGTTCCCCCCGTGACCAATACCAGCAAGGTGAACTACACCGTCCTGGCGAGACGGTTGGCGAGCATGGTGGTGAACCGGGCGGGATCCTCGAGTTCGCCGCCCTCGGCCAGCAACGCCATCCCGTAGAGCAGCTCCGCGGTCTCCCCCAGCGCCGGATCCTCGTTGCGTTCGCTGTGCGCCGCCCGCAGCCCGGTGACGAGCGGGTGGGTCGGGTTCAGCTCGAGGATGCGCTTCGTGGTGGGGACGGGCTGTCCGGACGCCCGGTACATCCGCTCGAGTGCCGGCGACATGCTGAACGCGTCGCCGACGATGCAAGCCGGTGACGTGGTCAGCCGCGTCGACAGCCGCACCTCCTTGACCTGCTCGCTCAGCGCGTCGGCCATCCAGGAGAGCAGGCCGGCGAAGTCCTTTTCCTGCTCCTCCCGCTCCGACTCGTGCGCCCTCTTGTCTTCCTCGGTGTCGAGATCGACCTCACCCTTGGCGATCGACTGAAACGACTTGCCGTCGAATTCCGGCACGGCACCGACCCACATCTCGTCCACCGGATCGGTGAGCAGCAGCACCTCGAAGCCCTTCGCGCGGAAGGCCTCCATGTGCGGTGAGCTCTCGAGCAGCTGCCGGGATTCGCCGGTTGCGTAGAAGATCTGCTCCTGACCGTCCTTCATCCGCGCCACGTAGTCTTCGAGAGAGGTCAGCTCCTCCTCGCTGTGGGTGGACGCGAACGACGAGATACCCAGCAGCACATCCCGATTGTCGGTGTCCGACATCAGGCCTTCCTTGACCGCGCGGCCGAACTCCGCCCAGAACGTGCGGTAATCGTCGGGCCGCTCGGCCTTCAGGTCCTTGATCGTGGTGAGGACCTTCTTGGTGAGCCTGCGCCGGATGGCACGAATCTGCCGGTCCTGCTGAAGAATCTCACGTGACACGTTGAGGGACAGGTCCTGAGCGTCGACCACACCCTTGACGAAGCGGAGGTACTCCGGCATCAGCTGGTCGCAGTCGTCCATGATGAAGACGCGCTTGACGTACAGCTGCACACCCGTCTTCCCGTCCCGCATGAACAGGTCGAACGGCGCGTGGGACGGAATGAACAGCAGAGCCTGGAACTCGAACGTGCCCTCCGCCTTCATCGGGATGACCTCGAGCGGATCGTCCCAGGCGTGGGCGATGTGCTTGTAGAACTCCTTGTACTCGTCCTCGGAGACGTCGTCCTTCGAGCGCGCCCACAGCGCCTTCATCGAGTTGATCGTCTCGGACGTCGTGGTGACCTCGTCCTCGCCGTCGCCCTCCGCGGGGACCGTACGCTCGACGTTCATCCGGATCGGCCACGCGATGAAGTCGGAGTAGCGCTTGACGAGCTCCCTGATCTTCCGTTCCGACGTGTAGTCGTGCAGGTGATCCTCGGCGTCCTCGGGCTTGAGGTGCAGGGTGACGGAGCTGCCTTGCGGGGCGTCGTCGACCGCTTCGATTGTGTACGTGGCCTCGCCGCTCGACTCCCAGCGCGTGGCCTCGCTCTCGCCTGCCTTCCGCGTCAGCAGGGTGACCTTGTCGGCGACCATGAACGTCGAGTAGAAGCCGATGCCGAACTGCCCGATCAGTTCCTCGGAGGCGGCGGCGTCCTGCGCTTCCTTCAACTTGCGGCGCAGGTCTGCGGTGCCGGACTTGGCCAGCGTGCCGATGAGGTCGACGACCTCCTCGTGGGACATGCCGATGCCGTTGTCGCGGACGGTGAGCGTGCGCTGCTCCGCGTCCACCTCGATCTCGATGTGCAGATCCGACGTGTCGACGTGGAGCTCCTTGTTGCGGAAGGCTTCGAGCCGCAACTTGTCCAGCGCATCCGACGCGTTGGAGATGAGCTCCCGCAGGAACGAGTCCTTGTTGGAGTACACCGAGTGGATCATGAGGTCCAGGAGCTGGCGGGTCTCCGCCTGGAACTCCAGTTGTTCGATTTTCGTGCTCACTTCGATTCCCTTCGACAGCAGAACCCTCGACACCAGATTCGTCGTCGGAATGATATCCCGCGACCGAATACCGGATTCATCGCGGCGAGAGGTCCTGATCCGGCTGCGCCAGGGCGCCCGCGACCTCCGGCGCCGATCTGCCCGGAACCCTCAGCCGGCGGCGTCCTCCTTCAGGGTGTACGCGACCAACGCGTTGGCATGACCGTGACCGAGGCGGTGCTCGGACTTCAGCCAGCTCACCAACTCCATGTGCTTGGTCAGCTCGGACGACCGGATGAGCGTCTGCCATTCACTGATCGGCCGACCGTACTTCTCCTCGATCGACGGGAAATAGGACGCGGGCCCCTTCACTGGTTCAGCCATGCGCGAAAGGCTAGCCGAACCCTCCGACACATACTGTCCGACAGGCATCTTCGGATGTAGCGCCCTCGCCGACGCCGACGTCCGTAAGCTGACTGCATGGAACGAACATCGGCGAGGTGACGTCGTGGCGGAGCTGATTCTGGGGCCACTGCTGAGACATGTCGGCACGTGCGATGCGACGGTGTGGGTCGAGACGTCCGAGGCGTGCACCGTCCGGGTCCTCGGCCACGAGGAACGCACGTGGAACGTGTCGGGTCACCACTATGCACTCGTCGTCGTGGAGGGTCTGGAGCCAGGGTCGACCACCCCGTACGACGTGACCCTCGACGGCCGCCCGGTGTGGCCGCTGCCGAGCGCCGTCCCCTCGATGATCCGCACGCTCCGGGAGGACGACGACACGCTGGTTCTCACGTTCGGGTCGTGCCGGTTCGCCACGATGTCCACGACGGAGGGCAACCGGCACCTCGGCGCCGACGCCCTGGACGCGTATGCGGTGCGGATGGCCGAACAGTCGCCGGACCAGTGGCCCGACGCCCTGCTGCTGCTCGGGGATCAGGTGTATGCCGACGAACTCTCCCCCGAGACCGAGGCCCGGGTCGCCGAGATCCACGACGTGAACGAGCCACCGGGGCCGCAGGTGCGCAATTTCGAGGAGTACACCTGGCTCTACGCCGAGTCGTGGACGGACCCTCAGGTGCGCTGGCTGATGTCCACCGTGCCGACGTCGATGATCTTCGACGATCACGACGTCCGGGACGACTGGAACACCTCGGAATCCTGGCGCAACGAACTCGAGGCCACGTCGTGGTGGGAGGAGCGCATCGTCGGCGCGTTGTCGTCGTACTGGGTGTATCAGCACCTCGGGAACCTGGCGCCGAGCCACCTCGCCGAAAACGAACTGTATCAACGGGTTCGGAAGCACGGTGGCGACGTCGAGCCGATGCTCCGCGAATTCGCGTCTGCCGCCGACGAGGAAGCGGACGGGGCCAAGGGCACGCAATGGTCGTATCGCCGGGACCTCGGGGTCGCGCGGCTGCTCGTCATCGACTCGCGGTGCGGGCGTGTCCTCGCCGGCGGTCGCCGCGAGATGGTGTCCGACCCCGAATTCTCCTGGATCGAACGTCAGACCGAGGGCGACTACGACCATCTGCTCGTCGGGACGTCTCTGCCGTGGTTGCTGCCTCGCGCCCTTCACGACCTGGAGTCCTGGGACGAACGCCTCGCCGCCGGATCCCGCGGCCCGCGGGTGGCGGCCGTGGCGGAGAAGATCCGGCGGGGGGCGGACCTGGAGCACTGGGCGGCGTTCCGCGACTCGTTCGACCGGTTGGCCCGCCTCTTCGCCGAGGTCGGCGCAGGACGCAAGGCCGGGCCGGCCGGGCGGGCGCCGTCCACCATCTCGGTGCTGTCCGGGGACGTCCACCACGCCTACGTCGCGCAGGCGCACTACGCCGAGAAGCTGCAGTCACTGGTGTATCAGCTGACGTGCTCGCCCCTGCACAACTACGTTCCGGCCGCCATGAAAGTGACGTTCCGGATCTCGTGGCGGCGCGCCACCGAGCGGACCGTGCGTTTCATCCTCGGCCGGGTGTCGCGGGTGCCACCCGTCCCCATCGACTGGTCGAAGGTCGCCGGACCGTTCTTCGGCGATCAGGTCGCGACGCTCCACCTGAACGGACGGGCCGCCCGCCTCGTGATGGAACAGGCACGCAACGGCAGCGACGGCACGCCCCGATTCAAGACCATGACCGACCTCGAGTTGACGACGGAAAGCGACGCCTAACGCTGCTCGGCCGCCGCCTTCAGCTGTGCGAGCCCCTTCTCGAAGTCCTTGCCCACCATCTTGTCCATCGGGAAGAGGAGTCCCACGATCGTGAAGAAGCGGTTGGTCTTGCCGGTCATCTGCCAGCGGACGGTGGTCCCGGCGCTGTTCGGCTCGAGGAGGAACGTCGTGACGTTGTCGGCCTTGAACGGTTTGAGGAACTTCAGGTCGAGCACGACCTTGGAGCCGGGCACCGACTCGGTGATCACCATCGACCCCGCACCCGCCTTCCGATTGCCCTCCCAGGCATAGGCGGCGCCGACGCCCGACTCCGGGCCGGAGTACGTGCGTTTCAGGTCGGGATCGACGTTCTCCCACGGCGACCACGACTGCCACTGCCGGAAGTTGTCGAGAAGCGGCTGAACGACGTCGGGGCTCGCATCGATGACGGTGGAACGTTCGACGAGGAACTCGTCCGAAGCCATGCCGGTCTCCATTCGGTGTCGGGTGTGGTGGACCGACGTCGCGCCCACCTGTCGAGGTGGAAGATAACGCCTCACCGGCGGTCGCGCGCGCGGTATCGTCGGGAGCGACCCAACGACAGTGCTGTGGTGGGGGTAGCAGTGACGACCGAGACGGATCTGATCCGCAATATCGCTCTGGTGGGACATCAGGGTAACGGGAAGACGACGCTCGCGGAGGCGATGCTCTTCCGCGCCGGTGTCGTCACCCGGCCCGGACGCGTCGAGAGCGGTAACACCGTGCTCGACACCCAGCCCGAGGAGCACGACCGCACGCAGTCGCTGACGCTCGGCCTGGCCTCCTTCTCGTGGGGCGACTACCGGATCAACCTCCTGGACCCGCCGGGCTACGCCGATTTCGTCGGCGACGCGACGACCGCGCTCCGGGTCGCGGACGTCGCCGTGTTCGTGATCGACGGAGTCAGCGGTCTGCAGGTGAACGACGAGTTGCTGTGGCAGGTGGCCGGCGAGCGATCCATCCCGCGCATCCTGTTCGTGAACAAGATGGACAAGGAGCGGGCGTCGTTCGATGTCGTCCTGGCCGGGATCCGCGACCATTTCGGGTCGGGAGTCGAGCCGGTCGACCTGCCCGTCGGCGAAGCGTCGGCGTTCACCGGGGTCGCCGATCTCCTCACCGAGCACGTCATCCTCTACGACAGCGGGTCCGCGAACACGAGCGACGAACTACCCGCCGACATCGCCGACCGCGAGCACGAACAGCACGAACATCTCGTGGAGGACGTGGTCGAGATCGAGGACGACCTGCTGTCGAAGTATCTCGACGGGGAGGACATCTCCGTGGCCGAACTCGAGCACGCGCTCCGCGCGGGTTTCGCGGCGGGCTCGCTGTGGCCGGTGCTGTGCGGGTCGGCCGTCGATGCGATCGCCGTCGACCGGTTGCTCGACTTCGTGTGCCGGATCGCGCCCGCACCGTCGGAGGTCCCGGGCATCGAGGTGCACGGTGACGGGGTCGCCAAAGTGCGCGGTGACGGGGTCGCCAAAGTGCGCGGTGACGGGGTCGCCAAGGTGCGCGGTGACGGGGTCGCCGAGGTGGGGTGCGATCCGTCGGGGGACCCGCTCGCGTACGTCTTCAAGACGCAGACCGACGAATACGTCGGGCAGGTGGCGTTGGTGAAGATCCTGTCCGGCACCGTGCACGCCGATGACGTCCTCGTCAATCAACGCACCGGCGCGAAGGAGCGCCTGCACAACCTCCTTCGCGTCCTCGGCAGTAAACACACTGCGATCGACACCGCGGAGGCAGGCGACATCGTCGGCGCCATCAAGCTGACCGACGTGTCGACGGGCGACACCCTCGCGCCGATCGGCTCGTCCCTCACCGTGCCTCCGATCGTGCACCGGCGTCCGGTCTACGGGATCGCCGTGGCCGCCGAGAGCGCAGGCGACGAGGACAAACTGGCCACCGCCCTGGCGGAGCTCGTCAGCGACGACCCGACGCTGGAGGTGACCCGCGACAGCGAAACCCACCAGACGGTGGTCCGGGGCGCGGGCGACGTGCACGTGCAGGTGGCGCTGACCCGGTTGAAGCGGCGGTACGGCATCACCCTCCAGACCGAACCGGTCAAGATCGCTTACCGCGAGACGCTGCTCGGCACCGTGGAGACGGAGGGCCGCCACAAGAAGCAGAGCGGCGGCCACGGCCAGTTCGGGGTGGCGACGGTCCGCTTCGAGCCGCTCGCCCGCGACGAAGGCTACGAGTTCGTCGACGAGACCCGCGGTGGAGTGATACCCAAGTCCCTCATTCCCGCGGTCGGCAAGGGGATCGCCGAATCGATGGGACGCGGAGGCAGGCACGGGTTTCCGCTCGTCGACCTGCGGGCCACCGTTCTCGACGGCAAGCATCACTCGGTCGACTCCGACGATTTCAGCTTCCGGATGGCGGGGGCGCTCGCCCTCCGGGCGGCCATCGACAAGGTGGGCACCCTCGTCCTCGAACCCGTCGACCACGTCGAGGTCACGGTGCCGTCGGCGCTTCAGGGTGACGTGATGGCGGATCTCGGACGGCGGCGCGGCCAGATCGAGGGCACCGAACCGGCAGGGGACGGCGAGGTCACCGTGATCGCGTCGGTGCCGACGAGCGAGGTCACCGACTATCCGGTCGCCCTGCGCTCGATGACACACGGACGTGGCCGTCTCGCACTGAGTTTCAAGTGCTACCAGGAGCGGCCCGAACCGCGCTGACAGTGCCCTTCCAGCGTGCACGCAGCGTTCTCCCAGCCTCCCGCGGTGTAGTGGTGTCTCACTCACACAGAAGGGAACGGCATCGATCATGCGTTCACAATTGGTTCGCGGCATCGGTGGAGCGGCGATGGCTGTCGGTCTCGCATGTTCCGTCGTCGCGTGTAGTTCGGGCGAGTCGTCGTCCGGCACTTCGTCGACCGGCACCAGCAGCGCCGCCGTGGAGGGCGGCGCCCCGCCCGCGGCGATGAGCGACGAACTGCAGGCCTGCCTCGAGGAGAACGGCGTACCCGCACCGCCCGACCAGGCCGGCGGCGGCGCACCGGGCGGAATGGCGCCGCCCAGCGGCGAGATGATGCCGCCGGAGGGCGGCGACGGTTCGACCCCGCCTGAGGGCGGAACTCCGGACGCGTCGAGCACTCCTCCCGGGGTGGACGGTTCGACGTGGGCGGCCGCGCAGGAGGCGTGTTCCGGCGGTGCCGGTTCGTGAGCCGCAGCTAGTGCTCGCGACCGGTCCGCAGCCGCGCGGCGAGTTCCGCGCGGCTGCGGACCCCGGCCTTCGCGTACACCGATTTCAGGTGGTCCTGGACGGTGTTCACCGTGATGCCGCGGCGGCCCGCGATCTCGGACGTCGCGTAGCCGGCGATCACGTCGGCGCACACATCACGTTCGCGTGCGGTCACCGCATAGGCCGCGAGCAGCAGTCCCGTGAGCTCGCCGCCGACCGCGGGTTCGAGGGTGACCACCGTCTGTGGTTCGTCGCCGCCGATCAGGGCCGTGGCGCGCACCAGAATCCAGCCCCCTTCCGCATCGCGGACGCGCGCCTTGAAGATCCCCGAACCGCTGGACCGCGCCCCGAACGTCGCCGCTCGCAACACGACGGTCAGCCTGCCCGGGGCCACCTCGTCGAAGCGATCCTGCCAACCGCGGGCAGCGGCCGTGAGCGCGACCGGATCGCCGGCGGCATCGGTCAGCACCACCGCCGGACCCTGGTCGCCGCCACCGGAGATCGCCGGGGCGTGCACGGACGCGGCCCGTGTCGCGACCGCCAGGCCGGGGGCCACGAGCGTGAGGAACTCGAGCTCGCGGTCGGTGAAATCCGGTCCGGACCGCACGAATCCGGCTGCGCCCCAGCACACGCCGTCGACGCGGAACACGATGCGGACCTCGCTGCCGAGCCCCAGCGGTGCCCACACCGCGCCGTGACGGAGGCTGTGCGCGACCTCGTCCGCGGGGAGGTCCGAGGCCCGCGCGACGGTTCGGCCACTGCGGGCGAGTTCGGCGAACGTGCCCGGATCGTCGCCGTTGTACTCGGATTCGGCGAGCAGCGGCTCGTACTGCTGCGGTATCCGGCTGCGCCCGCTGGTCATCGAACTGATCGCGAGTGTCTCCGGGTCGAGCATCGCCCAGCACGTCAGGTCGCTGCGCACCGTCTCACCGACCAATTCGAGGGCGCGCTCGTGCAGCTGCGTGACACCGGCGCCCGATCCCGCGACCGCGAGCACCTCCCGGCGCAGCTTTTCCGCCCGGACCTCCAGCATGAACACAGTATGCGCTGGTCACAGGCACACCACCATCCCAGATTCCTGGGATGGGCAGCAGGGTGCGCCGATCCTACCGTCGCAGTATGTCCACCCACGTTCACGTAATCAGAGCGGGCTACGGCCGCCGCCTCACCGCGCCGGACGCCGACATCACGGTCCTGGTCGGCGGCGATCACGCCGGCGGGGCGTACGAAGTCTTCCTCGTCGAAGCGTCCCGGAATGCGCCGGACGGCCCGCTGCACGCCGAACCGTGGCCGAAGTCCTACCACGTGCTGCGCGGCCGGATTCTCGTCCAGGCCGGAGACACCGGGTACGAGCTCGCGGCGGGGGAAACCATCGCCATCGAGGCGGGAACGATGAATACGTTCACGGCCCTCTCCGAGTCCGCCGACTTCCTCCTCGTCACCGCCGGGGCGTCCAACAGCGGCTTCTTCGGTGATCTCGACGCGGTCGGGCGCGGCAGGCACTCGCCGGAGGAAATGGACCGGCTGCTGCACGAGGTCACCGATCGGTACGGCGTCGAACTCGCGACCGCGGCGGGTGCGCCGTGATCATCGTCGCGCAGATCGCCACACTGATCGCCGCAGGCGTGCACCTGCTGGCGTTCGTGTGGGAATCGTTCCTGTTCCGCAGGCCGTCGGTGCACGAGGGCATCTTCCGCATCCCGAGCGGCGACGTGCCCGCCGCCCATCTGTGGGCGTTCAACGTCGGTTTCTACAACCTGTTCCTCGGTTCCGGCGCCATCGCCGGCGTCATCCTGTGGTGGGCGGGTCACGACACTCCGGGTCGGACGCTCGTCGTCTACACCTGCCTGTTCATGTTTCTGGCCGGCATCGCCCTGGCCGTGTCGGACCGCATGGCGCTCAGCCGACAGCGCGGCGACGGCGTCGTCGGCGCGCTGTCACAGAGCGTGCCCCCGCTGCTGGCCCTGATCGCGCTGGCGATCGGGTGACAACCCACGGCGTCCGATTGCCAGGAACTTCTCAGGGTCGACCGAACGGATCCTTACTCGCGGTCGGGATGATGGGAGGCATGTCCCAGGTGACCGTTCTCGCTGTCGGTGGCACCGGAGAGTCCCACCCCGATGACCACCGACGCCACGTCACCGGACTGTTGCGTGACGTCACCGACGCTCTCGACGACCGGTTCGCGTCGCGGTGGGTCGGCTATCCGGCGTCGTACGGGCCGGTCGCCGCGGGCGGACTGAGTTACCGGCAGAGCACCGAGGTCGGAGTCCGCCGCTTGATCGACGCCATGGAGGACGCTCCCGGACCGGTCATGCTGATCGGGTACTCGCAGGGATGCACCGTGATCCGCGAGGTGCTCGGGCAGATAGCCTCCGGCGCCCTGCGCGCCGACAACCTCTCCGCGGTGGGTCTCGTCTCCGACCCCGAGCAACCCGCGGGGGTGGTACCGGGCTGCCGCGGGCGCGGTGTCGCGGGCGACGGCGCCCCGATCCCCGACTCCGTACCGGTCCAGTGGATCGCGCACCCGGACGACATGATCTGCAATGCCAGCGATGACAGCTATGTGCGCGACATCGCGGACCTCACCCGGTGGATGTCGTTTCGCGCGATGCGGACGTGGCTTGCGCAGACGTGGGAACTGATTCGCCACAACAGCTTCCAGAACGCGGCCAGGACACGCGTCAGCCCTCGGCAGTGGCGCACCGACCTGCGCCGCCTACGGACCGCGGCGATCGAGGTGCTCGGCTACCTTCCGCCGCGCCTCGCCTGGCGCGGTGTGCGCGTCGTCAACGCACGGGGCGGGCGGCACGTCGCGTACGCCAGCGAACCACTCGATGCGAGCGGGCTCACCGGATGCCAGATCCTCGCCCAGTGGCTGCAGGTGCGGGCGACGTTCGAACCGCCCCTGCGCGTCGCGGCGTAAGGGTCGCGCCGATCAGGCGTCGCTGCGCGCACGCAGTGGAGTGAGCATCCGGCGGGGTGTACGCAATGCCACGGCGACGGCGTCGCTGCGGGGACGGACGGCCTCCCCCGGTCCGGGCGCGACCACCAGGTCCTCGGGGCCCGGGATCGTGCCGCAGTCGGGGCACCGCCCGAAACGATCGAGTTGCGTTCCGCACTCCGCGTGCGAGAACACGCGGCCCGGGTAGCTGCCGGGCGACACGTACTGCTCACCCCATTGCGACAGCGCATAGATACTCGGCCACAGCGCCTTTCCTGCCTCGGTGAGTTCGTACTCGGGATGACCGCCGTCGGCGACCCGGACGAGGACGCCGGCCTCGACGAGAGCGGTCAGCCGATCCGTCAGGACGGCGCGCGAGATGTCGAGGTGGGCGAGCAGGTCACTGAAGCGGCGGACGCCGTAGAAACAGTCGCGCAGCACGAGCATCGTCCACCGCTCACCCACCACCTCGAGGGCGCGAGCGAGATTGCAGTTCTGCTGCGAGTACCCGGTTCCCAGTGCCACGCCCACATGATATCGCAATTCAGTCTTGTCACCAGACCAAATTAGTTCTAAGTTCAGTCTTGTGAACAGACCAACAGCGGTTGCCCCACCGATCCGCGCACACACTCCCCGCCCGGAGACCACGCTGGCCGTCGCGTCGCTCGGGACGTTCGTCGCCCTGGTCGCGTTCTGTGCCCCGCTCGGCAACATGCCCACCGTTGCCGCGGCTCTGTCGGCAGGCCCCCCAGCGCAGACGTGGATTCTCAGTTCGATGAGCGTCGGCCTCGCCGCGGTCCTGCTCACCGCGGGCGCGCTCGCCGACGACTACGGGAGGCGCCGGGTGTTCCACTGGGGTGCCTGGCTTCTCGCGCTGGGCGCAGTGGTCGGCGCGGTCAGCCAGGAACCCGTGCTGTTCATCGTCGGACGACTGATCCAGGGAGTGGCGGGCGCGGCATTGATCGCGGCCAGCCTCGGCGCCGTCGCACACGCCTTCACCACGCCTGCGGCAAGGGCGACGGCGAGTGGAATCTGGGGCGCGAGCGTCGGCGCCGGCATCGCCGTCGGTCCCGTCCTCGCGGGCCTCCTCGACCTCGCCGGGTGGTGGCGCGGCCTGTACTGGGCACTCGCCGTCGCATCGCTCGTGATCGGGCAGGTCGCGACACGCGCGCTCGCGGAGTCACACTCCGCCGTCCCCAAGCGGATAGACGTCCCCGGAGCGGTCACGCTGTGCGCCGCGATGGTCCTGGTGCTCGTCGCACTCGTCGAGGGCAGGCAGGGAAACACCGCCGCCACCGTGCTCTGCGGCGTCGGCGCGGCCGTGTTCACCCTCGCCTTCGTCACGGTCGAGCGGCGGCGACCGTTCCCGATGCTCGACCTCGCGTTGTTCCGCCGACGCGACTTCCTGGCCGCCACCCTCGCGGCCCTCGCGACCGGGGCGGGCATCATCGGCCTGATGTCGTTCGCATGCACGTTCCTGGTCAAGACGATGCACGTCAGCACCCTAGCCGCAGCCGGGGTGATCGCCCTGTGGTCGGGCACGAGCGTCGTGGCATCGCTGCTGGCGCGGAAACTGCCGGCGCGACTCGCCGGATCACCGCAACTCGTCATCGGACTCGCCGGTGTCGGCGTCGCCATGCTCACGATGACGGGCCTCTCCCCCGACTCGTCCCTGCTGCGACTGGTCCCGGGACTACTTCTCGCCGGCGTCGCCAGCGGACTCCTCAACGCCGGGCTCGGCCGCCAAGCCGTCGCGAGCGTGCCCGCCGACCAGGGTGGACTCGGCAGCGGCGCCAACAACACCGCCCGCTACCTCGGCTCGTCCATCGGCGTCACCGTCGTCAGCATCATCGCCCTCGACCCGGCAGGCACCGTCGACGGCATGGTGTCCGGCTGGAACTACGCCGCCGTCACCACGGGGCTGATCTCCCTCGTCGGCGCAGGGGTGGTCGGGTTGTTGGTGCGGGGAGCAGCCGTCAGACGTTGAAGCGGAACTCCACCACGTCGCCGTCGGCCATGATGTAGTCCTTGCCCTCCATGCGGACCTTGCCCGCGGCCTTGGCGGCGGCCATGGATCCGGCGGCGACGAGGTCGTCGAAGGAGACGATCTCGGCCTTGATGAAGCCGCGCTCGAAGTCGGTGTGGATGACGCCGGCGGCCTGCGGGGCGGTGTCTCCCTTGTGGATGGTCCAGGCGCGGGATTCCTTGGGACCTGCGGTGAGGTAGGTCTGCAGGCCGAGGGTGTGGAAGCCGGTGCGGGCGAGTGCGTGCAGGCCGGGCTCGGACTGTCCGATGGAGTCGAGCATCTCCTGCCGGTCCTCTTCGTCCAGCTCCAGTAGCTCCTGCTCGACCTTGGCGTCGAGGAACACGGAGTCCGCGGGGGCGACGGAGGCGCGCAGTTCGGCGACCTTCGCTTCGTCGGTGAGCACGGCCTCGTCGGCGTTGAACACGTACAGGAACGGCTTGGTGGTGAGCAGGCTCAGCTCGCGCAGCAGCGAGAAGTCCAGCTTGTCCTTCGCGCTGAACAGGGTCTTGCCCTCGTCGAGGACTTCCTGCGCCTTCAGCGCCTCCTCGTGGATGGGCTTGAGTTCCTTGTTCTTCTTCGCTTCCTTCTCCAGACGCGGCAGGGCCTTCTCCAGCGTCTGCATGTCGGCGATGACGAGCTCGGTCTCGATCACCTCGATGTCGGACGCCGGGTCGACGCGGCCGTCGACGTGTACGACGTCGTCGTCGTTGAAGACGCGAACCACCTGGCAGATCGCGTCGGCCTCGCGGATGTTGGCGAGGAACTTGTTGCCGAGGCCGGCGCCCTCGGAGGCGCCCTTGACGATGCCGGCGATGTCGACGAACGACACCGTGGCGGGCAGGATGCGCTCGGAACCGAAGATCCGGGCGAGCTCGGACAGCCGCGGATCGGGCAGTTCGACCAGGCCGACGTTGGGTTCGATGGTCGCGAACGGGTAGTTCGCGGCCAGCACGTCGTTGTTGGTCAGCGCGTTGAACAAGGTGGACTTGCCGACGTTGGGCAGTCCGACGATTCCGAGGGTAAGGCTCACGGTCGTTGGATTCTACGGCGTCGGCGTCCGATCAACGACCATCGGCCTCACCAGCTGGAGGTATCGCTGTTCGCGACGAGGGCGATGATCAGGATGGCGTACCCGATGACGAAGACGACGATCAGCGCCACCCAGATCCACAGGGCGATCTTGCCGAGCGCCTTGGCGCGGTCGGACGCGTACTGGGCGCCCTGGTAGTCGCCCATCGCCCACTTGGGGTACACGTCGTGGACGTGGTTGAACGCGGCGAACGCGAGCGGCCAGAAGAAGAGGACGGCAGCCACCGCCCACCCGGCGTTCGAGGGCGGCAGCGGCGGCGGGCCGTACTGGCCCGGGTACGACTGCGGCGGCTGCTGTTGCTGCGTCGGGTACTGGTAGCCGTACGCACCCGTGTCGCCGGGCTTCGGCGGCACCGGATTGCTCGACGATTCCGGATTGCTCGGTGACTCCGACATGACTCCCCCTGTCGTGGCAGCTGACCTCGTGCGTCCACTATCCCACCTGCCTCCCTCGTGAGTGGGAAAGTGCGCCGGAGTACGCGTCGGCACTCACGTGAGGTTCTAGTCTCAGCGAGTGACCCGCTGGTTGATCGTCCTCGCGTTATGGATCCTCGGACTGGGCACCCTTGCCCTGACCCTCGGTGTGGCCACCGGATGGTGGTTCGCCGCGGTCGTCCTTCTCGCGCTCGCAGCCCTGGGGACGTGGGATCTGCTGCAACGGCGGCACAGCATTCTGCGGAACTATCCGGTGCTGGGGCACGCACGGTTCCTGCTCGAGAAGATTCGCCCCGAGATCCAGCAGTACTTCGTCGAATCGTCCACGGATGGAACGCCCTTCGACCGCGACACCCGCGACCTCGTCTACGAGCGGGCCAAGGGGACCCTCGCCGAGGAGCCGTTCGGCACCGAACGGGACGTGCACGCCGTCGGCTACGAGTTCATGGCCCACTCGCTCCGCGCCCGGATGGCACCGCCCGAGCCGCCGACCGTGCGCATCGGCGGCCCCGACTGCGAACAGCCCTACGACATCGCGCTTCTCAACGTGTCGGCGATGAGCTTCGGCTCGCTCTCCGCGAATGCCATCGAAGCCCTCAACGCCGGCGCCGCGCGCGGCGGGTTCGCGCACGACACCGGCGAGGGCGCGATCAGCCCGTATCACCGCAAGCATGGCGGCGACCTGATCTGGGAGATCGCGTCCGGCTACTTCGGCTGCCGGACGGACGACGGCCACTTCGACCCCGGCAAGTTCGCCGAACACGCGGCACTCGATCAGGTGAAGGCGATTTCGATCAAGCTGTCGCAGGGCGCGAAACCCGGGCTCGGCGGTGTGCTGCCCGGGGCAAAGGTGTCGCGGGAGATCGCCGAGACGCGCGGCGTGCCGGTCGGACAGACGGTGATCTCCCCGCCCTCGCACACCGCGTTCTCCACCCCGAACGAGCTGATCGACTTCATCGTCACCCTGCGAACGCTCTCCGGCGGCAAACCCGTCGGGTTCAAATTGTGCGTCGGATCGCGCACCGAGTTCCTCGGCATCTGTAAGGCGATGCTCGAACGCGACGTCACCCCGGACTTCGTCGTCGTCGACGGCTCCGAGGGCGGAACCGGTGCAGGTCCAGTGGAATTCGAGGACAACATGGGCATGCCCCTCACCGAGGGGCTGATGCTCGTGCACAACGCGCTGACCGGCGCCGGACTGCGGAACCGCATCAAGATCGGCGCGTCCGGGAAGGTCGCCAGCGCATCCGACATCGTCAAACGGATCATCCAGGGTGCCGACTTCACCCTGGCCGCCCGCGCGATGATGTTCGCCGTCGGGTGTATCCAGGCGCAGATGTGCCACACGAACCGCTGCCCCGTCGGGGTGACGACCCAGGACCCGGCGCGGACCCGCGCACTCGACGTCCCCGACAAGGCGGCCAGGGTGTTCCGGTTCCAGAAGTCGACGGTGGCCGGCGCCCAGCAGATGGTGGCATCGATGGGTCTCGACAGCTTCGACCAACTGACACCGTCGATGCTCAACCGGCGGATCGACGGGGTCACCACCCGCACCTACGCGGAACTGTACGAGTGGCTGATGCCCGGCGAACTGCTCGAGGATCCGCCGTCGGATTGGCTCACCGACTGGATCGACGCCGATTCGTCTGGCTTCTGACGTCGTTTTTTCGTCGAACCGAACGTCGGCGCAATAGGGTGACGGGGGCCACAAAAGATGTGGCATCTGTCGACGGCGTCACCCCTGGCACACAATGACGACGGGGGCGCTGGGAAGGAGTTCGCGATGGCCTTGAGAGCCGCACCCGAATCCGAGATCGAGTACCTGAAAACGGATCCGGATCTACCAGCGGTCGGCGTCGTGGACCGCACCCCCATCTCACCGGCGGCGCGGATCACGTTCGCCGTCCTCGGCCTTCTCGGGGGCATCGCCTGGGTGATGATCGCGTTCATCCGCGGCGAGAACATCAACGCCGTCTGGTTCGTGGTGGCCGCCGTCTGCACCTATCTCATCGCCTACCGCTTCTACGCGCGGCTGATCGAGCGCAAACTCGTCCAACCCCGTGACGACCGGGCCACCCCCGCCGAGATCCTGGAGAACGGCAAGGACTACATGCCGACGGACCGGCGGGTGCTGTTCGGGCACCACTTCGCCGCCATCGCCGGCGCAGGCCCCCTCGTCGGTCCCGTCCTCGCCGCGCAGATGGGCTACCTGCCCGGCACGCTGTGGATCATCATCGGCGTCGTCTTCGCCGGGGCCGTCCAGGACTTCCTCGTCCTGTGGATCTCGACGAAACGCCGCGGACGCAGCCTCGGTCAGATGGCCCGCGACGAACTCGGCCTCGTCGGCGGTGTCGCCGCCATGATCGGCGTCTTCGTCATCATGATCATCCTCATCGCGGTGCTCGCCCTCGTCGTCGTCAACGCGCTCGCGGAAAGCCCGTGGGGCGTCTTCTCCATCGCCATGACCATCCCGATCGCCCTGTTCATGGGCGTCTACCTGCGGTACCTGCGCCCGGGCAAGGTCGCCGAGGTGTCGCTGATCGGCGTCGTGCTGCTGCTCCTCGCCATCATCTCCGGCGGCTGGGTCGCCGACACCGGCTGGGGCGCCGACTGGTTCACGCTCTCCAAGGTGACCATCGCCTGGCTGATGATCGCCTACGGTTTCGCCGCATCCGTCCTGCCCGTCTGGCTGCTGCTGGCCCCGCGCGACTACCTGTCGACGTTCATGAAGATCGGCACGATCATCCTGCTGGCCATCGGCATCCTGGTCGCGCAGCCCACCATCAAGATGCCCGACGTCACGACGTTCGCCATCCAGGGCAACGGCCCCGCGTTCGCGGGCTCGCTGTTCCCGTTCCTGTTCATCACGATCGCGTGCGGCGCGCTGTCCGGCTTCCACGCCCTCATCTCCTCCGGCACCACGCCCAAGCTGCTGGCGAAGGAAAAGCAGATGCGGCTGATCGGATACGGGGGCATGCTCACCGAGTCGTTCGTCGCGATCATGGCGCTCGTGACCGCGTGCATCATCGACCAGCACCTGTACTTCGCGCTCAACGCGCCGGCCACCCTCACCGGCGGGACCCCCGAAACGGCCGCCGCGTATGTGAACGGCCTCGGACTCTCCAGCCCGAACATCAGCCCCGACACGCTCTCGCAGGCGGCGGAGAACGTGGGCGAGGAGTCGATCATCTCGCGCACCGGCGGTGCCCCGACGCTCGCGTTCGGCATGTCGGAAGTGCTCAGCCAGTTCCTCGGCGGCGCCGCCCTCAAGTCGTTCTGGTATCACTTCGCGATCATGTTCGAGGCGCTGTTCATCCTCACCACCGTGGACGCAGGCACCCGTGTCGCCCGGTTCATGCTGTCCGACTCGCTCGGCAACTTCGGCGGACCCGCCCGCAAGTTCAAGGATCCGTCGTGGCGCGTCGGAGCCTGGGTGTGCTCGCTCGCCGTCGTCGGACTGTGGGGCGCAATCCTGCTGATGGGCGTCACCGACCCGCTCGGCGGAATCAACACCCTGTTCCCGCTCTTCGGCATCGCGAACCAGTTGCTCGCCGCGATCGCGCTGACCGTGGTCCTCGCCGTCGTCATGAAGAGGGGCCAGTTCAAGTGGGCATGGATTCCCGGCGTTCCCCTCGTCTGGGACCTGATCGTGACCATGACGGCGTCCTGGCAGAAGATCTTCTCCGGCAACACCGCCGTCGGCTACTGGTCCCAGCACGCCGCGTTCAAGGAAGCGAAGGAAGCCGGCAAGACCAGCTTCGGTTCCGCCAAGACCCCCGAGGCCATCAACGCCGTCATCCGCAACACGTTCATTCAGGGAACCCTGTCGATCGTGTTCGCCGGCCTCGTCCTCGTCGTCGTGGTGGCCGGAGTGCTCGTGTGCATCAAGGCGTTCCGGGCGGGTGGACTACCGACCACCGAGTCACCCGAGCAGCCGTCGAAGATCTTCGCGCCTGCCGGGTTCGTCCCCACCGCCGCCGAGAAGGAACTCGACAAGGAATGGAACGAACTCATCGCGTCGGGAGCGGTGCGCGCACCCGGTGCTGCGCACACCCACACAGACAGGGCACACCACCATGATGAATAGGGTCGTCGGCGCCGTCCGGACCGCCTGGTGGTGGACGGGGTCACTGATGGGCGATCACGACTACAGCAGGTACGTCGAACACCTTCGCCGGAACCATCCGGACGCCGAGGTGCCGACCGAGCGCGAGTACTGGAAGGCGCGCTACGCGGACGCCGACGCGAACCCGGGTGCCCGCTGCTGCTGACCTCACCGAGCCGTCCCGGCGTCCCCCAGTACTGTCAGTACTGATCGGCTGAGCAGACACGGTAGGGAGGACCATCTGTGACGGAGAAGGAAGCCCCGGCACCGTCCGGGAGCACAGTCACGAAACCGGACCGCGGGCATCTCATCGGGGTGGGTGCGATGTGGCTGGCCAAGTGGTCGCTGGTCCTCGTGGCCATCTCGCTGGGTGCGTTGCTGTTCGGGTGGATCATCGAAAAGCTGTGGGTGATCGTCCTCCCCGTGCTTCTGGCCGTCGTGGTGTGCACGGTGCTGTGGCCGCCGACCCGGGCGATGACGAGACGACGCATCCCCCCGGCGGCGGCCGCCGCGACGTCTCTCATCGTGTTCATCGCCGTCGTGGCCGGAATCATCGCGGGCATCGTGCCGTCCGTCGTCAACCAGGCACCCGAGCTGGCCAACAAGGCCACCCAGGGCATCAACCAGGTGCAGGACTGGTTGAAGGGTCCGCCGATCAACCTCCAGGACGATCAGATCGACCAGGGCATCCACACCATCATCGTGAAGGTGCAGGAAAGTGGGACGGTCATCGCGTCCGGCGTGTTCACCGGCGTCAGCACCGCCAGCTCCCTGCTGATCACACTGGGCCTCGTGCTGGTGCTGTCGTTCTTCTTCATCAAGGACGGCCCCCGGTTCATCCCGTGGCTGCACTCCGTCAGCGGCGGCCGCGCGGGCCGTCACCTCGAAGTGGTGCTGGGCCGCATGTGGGACACGCTCGGCGGGTTCATCCGCACGCAGGCCTTGGTCAGCCTCATCGACGCCGTCTTCATCGGCGCCGGACTGCTGATTCTCGGTGTGCCACTCGCACCGGTCCTCGCGATCCTGACGTTCATCGGTGGCTTCATCCCGATCGTCGGTGCATTCGTCGCCGGCGCTCTCGCCGTGCTCGTCGCGTTGGTGGCCAACGGTCTCACCACCGCGGTGATCGTGCTGATCATCATCATCGTGGTGCAGCAGATCGAGGGCAACGTGCTGCAGCCCGTTCTCCAGAGCAAGAGCATGAAACTGCACGCCGTCGTGGTTCTGCTCGCCGTCACCGCCGGTGGCTCCGTGTTCGGGATCGTCGGCGCCTTCCTCGCGGTGCCCGCCGCCGCCGTCGCCGCCGTGGTGGTGCGCTACATCGGTGAGCAGATCGACGAGCACAGCGCCGAGAGCAACATCGCCGACGCCGTCGCCGCGGACGAAGACCTCGACGACGCCGAACGGGAGGGCGTCACCGTCGACCAGGCCGCCGTCGCGCCCAAGGCGGACTGACCGGCCGTCAGCCGGCGACCACCTCCACGGTGGAGCCGGTGCGTCCGCGAATCACGTGCAGCCGGCTCGGGATTCGCTGACGCATCTCGTCGACGTGACTGACGATCCCGACCACCCGGCCGCCGTCACGAAGCTCGTCGAGCACGCCCATCACCGAGTCGAGGGTGTCCGCGTCGAGGGTGCCGAATCCTTCGTCGATGAACATCGTGTCGAGGACGACGCCTCCCGACTCCGCGGCGACCACATCGGCGAGACCGAGCGCCAGCGACAGCGACGCCAAGAACGACTCACCGCCGGACAGGGTCTTGGCCGACCGCACCACCCCGGTGTAGTCGTCGCGGATGTCCAGTCCCAGACCACCGCGGCGGCCTCGCGGACCCGCCTCGTCGCTGTGGACGAACTCGTAACGTCCCGCCGACATCCGGCCGAGCCGCGCGGATGCCGACACCGCCACCTCTTCCAGCCGGGCCGCCAGCACATACGACCGCAGCGACATCTTCCTGGCGTTCTGGCCACGGCCCGCGATCACCTCGGCGAGCGCGGCCAGCTCCTCATGCGCGGCCTGCATCGGCGCGATCGCCTCGGCGGCCTTGTCGAGCTGACCGACGAACCGTTCCAGATCGAGCAGTCGGCGCTCGGCGTCGGACGCCGCCGCGACGGCGACGTTCACGACCTCCGCGGCCGCGTCGTGCGCGTGCTGGACGGACGCCAATTCCACGGGCTCCGTCTCGGCGACGGCAACGATCTCGGGGTCGTCGAGCACGCTGCGCGCCCCGACCTCGGCGTCCCGCGCCGCCGTGAGCACGGCCTCGATCTCACTCTGGCGGGCGGGCGTCCGGACCGCGGCCACGGCGCCGGCAGTGCCGTCGAAACCGGCATCCCCGGCCAATGTTTCGGCCTTGGCCGCGAGTTCACGGGCCGCCGACTCGGCTCCGGCACCGGCGTCCCGCGCGTCGAGCAGCTCGGATGCGGACTCGGCGAGGGCGTCGAGTCGTGCGCGACGAGCCTCCACGCTCGGGTCGTCGCCTGCCGCCTCGCTCACCCGGGCCCGGATCTCCCCGAGCTGTGTCGCACTCGCAGTGATCCTCTCGGCCACGGTGGCGGCGTCGACGCCCACCTCCCGCGACCGCTCCTGCAGGTGACTCTCGCGGTCCCGCAGCTCGGTGAGCGATGCGGACCGACGCTCGACCTCGTCGCCGAGCGCGGTCGCCTCCCCCATCGCCGTCTCCGCGGCCGTGAGTGCCTGCGCGAGTTCGTCCGCGTCACCGTCGCCGCCGCGCTGGACGAGCACGTCGATCGCGCGCTCCACCGCGCCCAATTTCTCGGTCGCGGTCGTCAGCGCCGCCGCGGCCTTCTGCTCCGCGGCGAGAGCCTTGTCCTCGTCGGCCTTCGTGACCGACAGCTCGGACGGTTCGGCAGGCTGCGGGTGCTCGGGTGAACCGCACACCTGGCACGGGACACCGTCTTCGAGCGTGCCCGCCAGTTCGGCTGCCATGCCCGCGATCCGACGTTGCAGCAGGTCGAGCCAGTGTTCCCGCGCGTCCTGATGCTTCCGCCGAGCATCGAGCACGCCGCGCTCGAGCCGATCGCGCTCGGTGCGGCGGGTACGGAGATCCGCCGCCGCCGAGGCAGCGTCGGCCGCCCGATCCCGGGCATCGACGAGCGCGGGCAGTGCGGCGCGGGCCTTCTGCGCCGAGTCGAGCGCCTTCTCCGCTTCCCGCAGGGCGAGCGGCAATTGTTCCCGCTCCCGGGACAGCGCGCCACCGGTCTCGGCGAGTTCGACCTGCCGGGCGCGCAGTCGCTCCACTTCGACAGCGAGCCGGTCGGCGGCGACGGATTCGGCGAGAGCCCCGTCGAGGCGCACGATCTCGTCACGCCAGGCCCGGATACTCGACCGGATGTGCTCCCGTTCGTCAGCGGTCGGAGGCCAGGACAACTCCGCCACGAGATCGGCGCCGCCTGCCGTCGAGCGCAATCCGTCCGTGATCGCCTCGACGTTCCGTGCGGCAGCCGCAGCCTTGGCCCGGGCGGCGTCGGCCTCGCGCGCGACGGTCGCGACCGCTTCGGCCCGGCGCGCATCCGCCAATTCGGCGACCAGGACCGCCCGCCGGCCTGCCCCCGCTGTGTGGGCCTCGAGCTCCGCCTCGGCTCGCCGCCTGCGGTTCTGGAGTTCGAGGACGCGGCGCGCCTCCGTGAGCGCGTCGCGGGCCATCTTCGCCCGGCTCTTGGCGTTCTGCAGGTCGTCCGCAGCCAGGTCACGGGTCTCGCGGGCCTCGTCCTCGAGCTTGTGGGCCCAGGTCACCGGATCGGCATCAGCGCCCCCCTCGATGCCTGCGGCCGTCGCGACCCGTGCCAGCAGAACGTCGATGGCCCGTTGATGCTCGTCCAGGTCGTGAGCGCTGGTGCGCCTGCGGTCGAGGAACCACTCCTCCACCGTCCCGAATCGGGTGGTGTCGAACAGCCTCTCCAGGAGCTGACCGCGTTCCTCGTTGTCGGCGCGCAGAAACTTCGCGAACTCCCCCTGCGGCAGCAGGACCACCTGGAAGAACTGGTCGGCGCTCATGCCCATCAGCTGCCCGACCTCGTCGGCGATGTCGGGGATCCGTGACAGGTTCTCCCCGCGGCCGTCGAGCCAGGTGAGCGTGGCCTTCGCGTTCTCCTTGATGGTCCCCGACCCACGGCGCTTGGGACGCTCGAACTCCGGGCTGCGGACGAGACGCAGATGCCGGCCCGCGATCGTCGCCTCGAGCGTCACCGTCGGAACGGAACCGGCGGGCGCGTGGTCGGACAGGAGGCGCTTGCCGTCCTTCCGTGCCCCGGGCACCGTGCCGTACAGCGCGAACGCCACCGCGTCGAGGACTGTCGTCTTACCGGCTCCGGTATGCCCGTGCAGCAGAAAGAGCCCGTCCGCGCCGAGCCGATCGAAGTCGACTTCCACGGATCCTGCGAACGGCCCGAAGGCTTCGACCTCGAGTCGATGCAGCCTCATGCCGTCTGTTCCAGCGCGACGACCTGGGCGGTGTCTTCGCCGGCCCGGTTTGCGAAGCCGAGTGCAGCTTCCACCAGCCGGATCTCGCCGGTCGACGGTTCGCTGCGCACGTCGGTGAGGAAGCTGCGCGTGATCTGCAGATCGCTGCGCCCGTGCACCTTGTCGCGGTAGCGCAGATCGTCGCCGCCCTCGGGGCGTTGCCACTCGAGGTGAACGGCGAACGGGAAGCGGGTCTGGAGTGAGCGCATGGCGTCGATCGGGCGTTCCGGGTCGGTGAGCACCGCCGACACGTAGCAGTCCTCGGCGTCGCGGTACGTGTCGTCCTCGAGCAACTCGTGCACCGTCCCGGTCAGTTGCCGGAGACCGCGGACCACCGGCAGGTCGACCCGCTCGACGGTCCGCAGTCCGTCGGCGTCGAGATCCACGAGGTAGACCGCCTTGCTGTGGGTGCGCTCGCCGAAGGAGTACGGCAGCGGCGAACCCGAGTACCGGATGTTCTCCGCGAGGGTCTGCGGCGAGTGGAGGTGGCCGAGCGCGACGTAGTCGACCCCGCCGAAGGCCGAAGCCGACACCGTCTCGACGCCGCCGACGGAGATGGACCTCTCCGATCCGGTGGCCTCGGCGCCCACGACGAACGCGTGGGCCAGCACCACGGACCTGGTGAGCGGTGTGGTGTCGTTCCGCCTGTCGAGGTCGGTGCGGACACGGTCCATCGCGGCGTCGAGGATCTCGGCGTGTGACCGCGCGGTCGGCACGTCCAGTTGCGCGCGGGTGATCTCGGGCTCGAGATAGGGAATGCCGTAGAACGCGACGGGACCGTGCGCGTCCTCGAGCACGACGGGCGAGCCGATCCCGGCGACCGTCGTCATGAGGTGCAGCCCGCCCGCGCGGGAGAACGCGGCACCCGCCCCGAGCCGCGCCGCGGAGTCGTGGTTGCCGGACGTGGCGACGATGACCGCGCCGGCGTCCCGGATCGCTTCGAAGCCGCGGTTGCACACGGTGACGGCGTCCGCGCTGGGGATCGACCGGTCGTACACGTCACCGGGAACGACGACGACGTCCACGCCGTGCTCGGCGACGAGGGCGGCGATCGCGTCGAGCACACGGGCCTGGTCGGTGAGCAGGTCCACCCCGTGGAACGTGCGTCCGATGTGCCAGTCCGAAGTGTGCAGGATCCTCATGTCCCGAGACCGTAGAGCACCGTGCCGACAACCTCGAACACCTCGGCCGCGTGGCGTCCGAGCGATTCGACGTGTCGCTGGGGCGGTGCCCCACATGTAGCTGGGGCGGTGCCCCACATGTAGCTGGGCGGTGCCCCACATGTCGGTGGGTCGGTGCACCATGAGCCACATGAATGCACTCGCTGCACTCGGAATGCTCCTGGCGCTCGCCGCGGGCACCGCCCTCGGGTGGCTGCTGCACGCGGCGCGGAGCGGTGATCGGGCGGCGCGAGCGGAGGCACAGCTCGCCGCGCTGCGCGAGAACGAGGCCCTGCTGCGGCAGTCACTCGGCGCCGTCAGCGAGGATTCTGCCCGCCGCCACTCGGGTGCGATCGGCGAGCAGATCTCGCGACTGGTCGGGCCGCTGCACGAGGCCGTCGGCGCGCTGGCGGAACAGGTGGACCACGTCGAACGCAGCCGGGTTCACGCGTACGCCGGACTCAGTGAGCAGGTCGAGGGCATGCACCGCACGTCACAGATGCTGTCGACGCAGACGAACAGACTCGTCACGGCGCTGCGGGCGCCGCAGATCCGGGGCCGGTGGGGTGAAATCCAGTTGGAGCGGGTGGTCGAACTGGCCGGGATGGTCCGGCACTGCGACTTCGACACCCAGGTGTCGAAGGAGGGTGTCCGTCCCGACCTGCTCGTGTACCTCGCGGGCGGCAAGCAGATCGTGGTCGACGCCAAGGTCCCGTTCGCGGCGTACCTGGACGCCGCGCAGACGGAAGACCCGGCCGCCCGGGAACAGCACCTCTCCCGGCACGCCCGGCAGCTGCGGACGCACGTCGACCAGTTGGCCGACAAGACGTCCTGGGAGTCGTTCGACCCGACGCCGGAGTTCGTGGTGCTGTTCGTGCCCGGTGATCCGTTCCTGGACGCGGCGCTGACCGCCGATTCCGGGCTGCTCGAGCACGCGTTCTCACGGAACGTGATCCTCGCCACCCCCACCACGCTCATCGCATTGCTGCGGACCATCGCGCACACCTGGCGCCAGGAGGCGCTGTCTCGGGACGCCGCGAAGATCCACCAGCTCGGCCGGGAGCTGTACACGAGGCTGGGCACCGTCGGCGCGCATCTCGACCGTCTCGGCTCCCAACTCGGCAAGGCCGTCGACTCGTTCAATCTCACCGTCGCGTCGATGGAGTCCCGGGTCACAGTGACCGCCCGCAAGCTTCACGACCTCGACGTGTTCGACGGCGACGTCACCGAGGTCAGCGCCGTCGATTCGTGGCCGAGACGCACAAATCTCGAGGATCTCTCAGGCTCTACCGGTCACGCCAACGAGGCTAGTTAACAAGTTGCCGCTACTGTCGTTGTGTGTCTGCAACCCAACGTGCTCGCTCTGGGGTGCCGCTCGACAGGCGGTCGATTGTCCCTACGGTCCCCGGTCTCCCCTGGTGGGGTGTCATTCTCCTGGCCGTCGGAGTCACCTTTGTCGGATTCGCTGTCGATGCGGCTCGTGGCACCGAACTCACGGCTGCGTTCTCCACGTTCTATTTCCTCGGCTGTGTCCTCGCCGTGGCGGCTGCCGGCAACCGAGCGCTGTTCACCGCGATCGTCCAGCCGCCGCTGATCCTGTTCGTCGCTGTGCCGCTCGGGCAGAGTCTCATCGCGGACGAGAACAGCACCGCACTGAAGGACCTGGCGATCAACGTCGCGTATCCACTGGTCAACCGCTTTCCAGTGATGCTCGCCGCCACCGTGGTGACCCTGCTGATCGGTGGGCTCCGCCTCTTCCTGCTGCAGCAACGCAAGACCGGTCCCGCTCGCACGTCCGAGCGACGACGCGCGCAGCGGGCGCCACGCGCCGCCCGCCCTCGGCGCGCCGCCGAGGAGTCGGAGCAGTCTCCGCCGCCGCGTCGGACGCGTGACAAGGACGCTGCACGGGAGCACCCCCGTTCGGCACGACGGGCGGCCACCCCACCGCCTCGCCGCTCGTCCTCGTCGGGCGGACGCACAGCGCCCCCACCGCCGATGGTCGACCGGGCAGCGCAGGCACCCCGCTCGGCACCTCCGCGCACCACTCAGGCGCCGCATTCGGTGCCGCCGCGGACGACGCCGCGACCCCGGCCGAACCCCGACGTGCCTGCCCACCCCATTCCGCAGGTGCGCTACCGCGACCGGTACGAGCCGCCGTTCGAAACGGAGCAGCCCCGCTAGAGCAGGGACGGAGCGGGTAGCGAGCCGATCAGGTCCGCGCGGCCCGCAGCTCGCGCGGCAGTGCGAAGACCAGCGTCTCGTTGGCCGTCGTGACCGGCTGGACGTCGTGGAATCCGTGCTCGTCGAGCAGATCGATCACACCGCGCACCAGGATCTCCGGCACGGACGCACCCGAGGTGATCCCGACCGTCCGGACACCGTCGAGCCAGGCCGGATCCACTTCGCGTGCGTAGTCGACCAGGTACGACGCCTTCGCGCCCGCACCCAGAGCCACCTCGACGAGGCGAACCGAGTTCGAGGAGTTGCGGGATCCGACGACGATGACGAGGTCGCATTCGGGCGCCATCGCCTTGACGGCGACCTGACGGTTCTGGGTGGCGTAGCAGATGTCGTCGCTCGGCGGGTCCTGCAGATTCGGGAAACGCTCCCGCAGCCGGGCGACCGTCTGCATCGTCTCGTCGACGCTCAACGTGGTCTGCGACAACCAGATGACCTTCGATTCGTCGCGGACCGTCACAGCGTCGACGGAGTCGGGTCCGTCGACCAGCTGCACGTGATCGGGGGCCTCGCCGGCGGTGCCCTCCACTTCCTCGTGGCCCTCGTGGCCGATCAGGAGGATGTCGAAGTCGTCGCGGGCGAAGCGCTTGGCTTCCTGGTGGACCTTCGTGACCAGCGGGCACGTGGCGTCGATGGTGCGCAGGTTGCGCGCCGCGGCCGATTCGTGGACCGCGGGAGACACGCCGTGGGCGGAGAACACCAGCAGCGCACCCTCCGGCACCTCGTCGGTCTCGTCGACGAAGACGACACCCTGATCGGTGAGCGTCTCGACGACGTGCCGGTTGTGGACGATCTCCTTGCGCACGTAGATCGGGGCGCCGTGCTTCTCGAGCGCCTTCTCCACCGTCTCGACGGCGCGGTCCACGCCGGCGCAGTAGCCGCGAGGTTCCGCGAGCAGTACGCGCTTCTCGCCGTCGGCGCGCGACGCTCCCGAATCTGCAGAACGTGTGATACCCACATTGAGTGGAACAGCCGAAGACATGGCTCCAGACTACGGGTCACCCCGTACGGACGACACTTTCGCGGGGCCTCGGCCGGGTAGTGTGCGCATCGTCGCACCGAAGTCGTCGACGCTGTGGGCACGTCGGCTACCCAAACGTGCCGTTGTCAGGCAGGCTGTGGGAATGATTCGTCCCCCGTTCGTGGCGCGTGTCGCCGCTGGAATCGCCGTGACGGCCGTCGAAGAGGCCAGGAAACTGCCGACCACCGCGGCGACCCTGCCCATGACCGCGGTCAGTCAGGTGCTGCAGACCACGATGCGTGTTCAGCAGTCCATGACGGCGCTGGCCATCAAGGGCGACCAGGCTTTCGCACTGATCAACTGGACCCACGACGAGGAGCAGCCGGTCTGGGCCGTCTTCGACGAGGACACCGATCCGGTACCCGCCGTCGACGGCGGGACCGACGAGCGGTCGGCCGGACCGGGCCGGTTCGCCCTGTACTCGCTGAGTCCGCAGGACGAGAGCACTCCTGAGAAGGTCTCGACCCCGAAGGCTGCTCCCGCCGCCACCAACGGCGCCGCGTCCGTGAAGTCGGTGAGCAAGAAGGCCTCGACCTCCGCGCCGACGGTGGCCGAACCCGAGATCGCCGTCGTACTCGACTACGGCACGCTGACGCTCGCCCAGCTGCGGGCGCGCCTGCGCAGCCTGTCCGTAGAGGACCTCACGACACTGCTGGACTACGAGAACGCGACCCTGGCACGCGCACCGTTCCAGACCATGCTGACCAACCGCATCACCTCCGCCAAGGCCAAGTGACCTCCGCACAGCCCCGCGCAGCCAGTACCGGACCGAGTACCGCCGAGCAGCCCTGGCCGGTCCGCACCGTGTCGGCCAAGGTCGCACAGTGGATCGACCGGCTCGGGAGTGTCTGGGTCGAGGGACAGATCACCCAGATCAACGCGCGTCCGGGAACCCGGACCGCGTTTCTGGTGCTGCGGGACCCGTCCGTCGACATGTCGTTGTCGGTGACCTGCTCCCCACAGCTGTTGCAGAACTCCCCCGTCCCGCTCACCGAGGGCAGCCGGGTGGTGATGTTCGGCAAGTTGTCGTTCTACACCGGCCGCGGGTCGGTCTCGCTGCGGGTGACGGAGATCCGCGCGATCGGGATCGGTGAACTCCTCGCCCGGATCGAGCGGCTGCGTGCGCTGCTCGCAGCGGAGGGCCTGTTCGACCCTCGGCTGAAGCGTCCGCTGCCGTTCCTGCCGGGCACCATCGGGCTGATCACCGGTCGCGCCAGCGCCGCCGAGCACGACGTCCTCAGTGTGGCGCAGCGCCGCTGGCCCGCCGTGCGCTTCGAGGTGCGCAACACCCCGGTGCAGGGCGCGACCGCCGTTCCGCAGATCCTCGACGCGTTGAAGGAACTGGACGCCGACCCGCACGTCGACGTGATCATCCTCGCGCGCGGCGGGGGCAGTGTGGAGGATCTGCTGCCGTTCTCCGACGAGACGCTGTGCCGCGCGATCGTCGCCTGCCGAACTCCGGTGGTCAGCGCCATCGGTCACGAGCCGGACAGTCCGCTCAGCGATCACGTCGCCGACCTGCGGGCCGCGACACCGACGGACGCCGCCAAGCGGGTCGTACCGGACGCCGTCGCCGAGCAGGCGCTGGTCGGCGAACTGCGGTCGCGGAGCGCGGCTGCGCTGCGCAACTGGGTGCAGCGCGAGTCGCACCTGATCGCCCAGCTGCGGAGCCGGCCGGTGCTCGCCGATCCGCTGCGCGCACTCGACCACCGGTCGGACGAGGTCGAGCGACTGCGGGAGGCCGGGCGACGCGACATCAGCCGGGCGATCGCCGCGGAGAGCACCACGATCGAGCACCTTCGTGCACGGCTGACGACCCTCGGCCCCGCCGCGACCCTGGCCCGCGGCTACTCCGTGGTTCAGCGGATCGTGCCCGACGGCGATCCCGAGGTACTGCGTTCGGTCGACGACGCCCCACCGGGCACCCAGATTCGCGTTCGAGTCGCCGACGGTGCAATCCGTGCCGCGGTGATGGGAAAGGACAAGTAGGACATGAGCAAGCCCACCGGAAACGACACCGACATCGCGGAGCTCGGCTACGAGGCGGCGCGCGACGAACTCGTCGACGTGGTCAAGGTGCTCGAGCAGGGCGGCCTCGACCTCGACGCGTCACTCGCGCTGTGGGAGCGTGGCGAGGCCCTGGCCAAACGCTGCGAGGAGCACCTCGCCGGGGCCCGCAAGCGCGTCGAGACGGCGCTCGCCCACGCCGACGACGAGGGCTGACACGCCCCCGGTCGTCAGGCGGCGAGGATCGGGGCGTCGGCCGCCGCGGTGGTGAGCTGCTCGAACGCCTCGGGTGACGCACTGCCCGTCACGAGGAGCCGGACGTCGCCGAAGTCGGAGACCCAGATCGGCTCGACGCCCTCCCCGCCGTACACGATCCAGCTGTGACCTGCGACGTCCTCGGTTCCCGTCGCCGTACGCGGACCACCCGCGACGAACGGCACGAGCACCGTCTCGACGGCATTGCTCTGCGTCAGCTGGATGTAGCGGCCTGCCTCGGTGATGAAGCCGACGGTGCTCGAATCGCCGCCGCCGTCGCCGCTGACGATGCTGCGGCTGCCCGAGTTGGGCGTCCAGCCCTCCGGTGTCTCCGGCTTACGCACCGGGAACGGAAGGTCCTGCGCGTCGTACTTCAGCGCCGCATCGACGTCGAAGCTGGGAATCGGACCACTGGTGGGCCCGCCCGGGCTGAACGTGCACTGGCTGGCGATACCCGCGATCAGTACGCAGAACAGGACAAGGGGTACGAGCGACCACACCATGTCGCGGTTGTTGTGCAGGATGCGGGGTTTATCAGATGCCACGCCCACCAGTATCCAGGGTCGGTCCCGGAACAACGATTCTCGGTCCCATGATTCGCGCCCCAGCAGCGCACGTCACACTTCTTTCTGGGAGAATCAGCAGCGAGATCCACTCGACACTCGGCGGCCGACGGCCACCGACACAGCGTCGACGTACAACGTCGACCGTGACTGCACCAGGAGGCACTGCCCATGACGGCTAGCACCACTTCGAGTCGCCGCGAGGCCCCGGACCGAAATCTTGCTCTGGAATTGGTCCGAGTCACCGAGGCTGGTGCGATGGCTGCCGGTCGCTGGGTCGGCCGTGGCGACAAGGAGGGCGGCGACGGAGCCGCCGTCGACGCCATGCGCCAGCTCGTCAGCTCGGTCTCGATGCGCGGCGTCGTCGTCATCGGCGAGGGCGAGAAGGACGAAGCCCCGATGCTGTTCAACGGCGAAGAGGTCGGCAACGGCGACGGACCCGACTGCGACTTCGCCGTCGACCCGGTCGACGGAACCACCCTGATGGCGAAGGGCATGCCCAATGCGATCGCCGTCCTCGCGGTCGCCGAGCGCGGCGCGATGTTCGACCCGTCTGCCGTGTTCTACATGGAGAAGATCGCCGTCGGCCCCGACGCCGCCGATGTCATCGACATCACAGCGCCCGTCGCCGAGAACATCAAGCGCGTCGCGAAGGTCCGCAAGGCGTCCCCCTCCGACGTGACGGTCTGCATCCTCGACCGTCCGCGGCACGCCAGGCTCATCCAGGAGGTCCGGGACACCGGTGCCCGGATCCGTCTCATCTCCGACGGCGACGTCGCGGGTGCGATCGCCGCCGCGCGTCCGGAGTCGGGCACCGACATCCTGATCGGCACGGGTGGCACGCCCGAGGGCATCATCGCCGCCGCCGCGATGCGCTGTATGGGTGGTTCGCTGCAGGGCCGGCTGGCCCCGACCGACGACGCCGAGCGTCAGAAGGCCATCGACGCAGGCCACGACCTGGACCGTGTGCTCACCACCGAAGATCTCGTGTCCGGTGAGAACGTCTTCTTCTGCGCCACCGGTGTCACGGACGGCGACCTGCTCCGCGGTGTCCGCTACTACGGCGGCGGCGCCTCGACCCAGTCGATCGTGATGCGGTCGAAGTCGGGCACCGTCCGCATGATCGACGCGTACCACCGTCTCGAGAAGCTGCGCGAGTACTCGTCCGTGGACTTCACGGGCGAGGACGGCGCCATTCCGCCGACGTTCTAGGCAGCTCCGCTGCCCGTGCGCCTTTCCGGTAGCCAGAGCTACCGGAAAGGCGCACGGGGAGCGCCCCCACGACGGGCTCAGAAGTGGCATGTTTGACGCATGACCGAGAGCAACGAGCAGCAGTACCGGATCGAACACGACACCATGGGCGAGGTGCGGGTGCCCGTGGATGCCCTGTGGCGCGCGCAAACTCAGCGCGCCGTCGAGAACTTCCCGATCAGCGGTCGAGGTCTCGAGCGCACCCAGATACGTGCAATGGGTCTGCTGAAGGCAGCCTGCGCGCAGGTCAACAAGGACCTCCGCCTCCTCGACGCCGAGAAGGCGGACGCCATCATCGCCGCGGCGGGCGAGATCGCCGACGGCAAGCACGACGATCAGTTCCCCATCGACGTCTTCCAGACCGGCTCGGGCACCAGTTCCAACATGAACGCCAACGAGGTGATCGCGTCGATCGCCGCGGCGAACGGTGTGGTCGTCCACCCCAACGACGATGTCAACATGTCGCAGTCGTCCAACGACACGTTTCCCACCGCGACGCACGTCGCGGCCACCGAGTCCGCGGTGAAGGACCTCCTCCCCGCCCTCGACCACCTGCGCCTGGCCCTGCTCGACAAGTCCACCGAGTGGAAGCACGTCGTGAAGTCGGGCCGCACTCACCTCATGGACGCCGTCCCGGTGACCCTCGGCCAGGAGTTCGGCGGTTACGCCCGCCAGATGGAGGCGGGGATGGAGCGGGTCGTGGCCTGCCTTCCCCGGCTCGGTGAGCTGCCCATCGGCGGCACCGCCGTCGGAACGGGACTCAATGCCCCCGACGGCTTCGGCCCGAAGGTCGTCGCCGAACTGGTCAAGGCGACGGGCGTCGACGCCCTCACACCTGCGAAGAACAGTTTCGAGGCGCAGGCGGCGCGGGACGGCCTGGTGGAGGCGTCCGGCGCGCTCCGCACCATCGCGGTGTCCCTGACCAAGATCGCCAACGACATCCGCTGGATGGGATCGGGACCGCTCACCGGTCTCGGCGAGATCCGTCTCCCCGACCTGCAGCCCGGCAGTTCGATCATGCCCGGCAAGGTCAATCCGGTGCTCCCGGAGGCCGCCACCCAGGTCGCCGCTCAGGTGGTCGGCAACGATGCCGCGGTCGCCTGGGGCGGTGCCGCGGGCGCATTCGAGCTCAACGTCTACATCCCGATGATGGCGCGGAACCTGCTCGAGTCGTTGACGTTGCTGGCCAACGTCACGCGACTGTTCGCCGACCGGTGTGTCGTGGGGCTCGTCGCGAACACCGAGCACCTCAAGACCCTCGCGGAGTCGTCGCCGTCCATCGTGACGCCTCTGAACTCCGCGATCGGGTACGAGGAGGCCGCGGCTGTCGCCAAGCAGGCGCTGAAGGAGAAGAAGACCATCCGCGAGACCGTCGTCGACCGGGGTCTGATCGGCGACAAGCTGAGCGAGGAAGAACTCGACAAGCGTCTCGACGTGCTGGCGATGGCGAAGGTGAAGGACTGACCCGGCCGACGGAGAGGGCCCGCACTCGATCGAGTGCGGGCCCTCTCGCGCAGAAGTCCTACAGCAGCGCGGACAGCTCGTCGCGGGCCTTCTCGCCCTCCGGGCCGAGATCGGTGCGCCCGGCGATGTTCCAGGAGCGGAGCAGCGGAGCGAACACCTTCTCCCCCTGCTGGGCGGGGTCGTAGATGCCGGCCTCGGCGAGCACCGCGGTGCTGTCGGTTCCGCCGGGCAGTGCAACGCTCGGCACGTCGAACGCCTCGATCCGCGATGCGATGGCCCGCACCGTCTGATCGGGTACCAGCTCGAACGCGGCCTCGACGATGTTCCGGTAGAACAGCGACTGCAGTTCGTCGTCCGTTGCCAGCCGCTCGGCGATCACGGCCACCAGCGGGTCCTCGCCGAGTGCTGCCGTGTTGTGATGACGCACGGCCGCGGCCTTCTCCTCGAACGCGGAGTTCGCGAGCATCTCGAGCAGATGCATCGGCGGCATCGCGTATCCGCGGACCATCTCGTCCATCCGCGCGCGCTCGAGGGCGACGGGGTCGACGGCGCGCGTCACCATCAGGTAGTTCCGGAGCACGATGGAGTGCCGGTTCTCCTCCGCGGTCCAGCGGCCCACCCAGCGCCACCACGGACCCACCTGGGCGAGGTGCTTGGCGATCTCCCGGTGGTACGCGGGCACATTGTCCGCCACCAGCACACCCACGGTCAGTGCGAGCGCCTCGACGTCGCTCAGCGTCGACTGATCTGCCGACCAATCCGTTCCACCCATGAACGCGAAGTTCTTGCCCTGGTCCCACGGGACCAGATCGTGCGGCTGCCAGCCGTCCGCCTCGGCGATGTGACGTGTGAGGTTTTCGTCCACCACCGGGGCCAGCTCACTGAGCAGCTGCGAGTCATTCTTTTCAATCGGCATCCGCACACCGTAGCGTCCGCGCCGGGGCACCGGGTCGACCACCGGCGAATTCGACGGGAACAACGGCGGCGTTGTGACGAAAACATCCTGGTCATGGGCTTGAAGTCGTTAGGCTGGCAGTTCACGGTTACCCCGGGCCCGAGCAGAGGATCACCCATGCGCAGACATCGGAACCTGACGATACTTCTGTCGGCTCTCGCGCTCGGCGGGTCACTCGTGACGGGTTGCGGCTCCGACGCAGACGACTCCGGTTCCGACGCGAACCCCACCTCGAAGTCCTCGCCGCCGCCGAACCCGGGTACGGTCGCGGGCGTCGACATCCCGGACGGTCAGATCGACGACGCCGTGGGCCGTCTCGACGAACTGGCGAACGAGTTGATGGACAGTTCCGGTCTGCCGGGTATGGCGGTCGCCGTCGTCCACGGTGGGCAGACCGTGTACGCGAAGGGATTCGGGGTGCGCGAGGCCGGCACCGATCAGAAGGTGGACGCCGACACCGTGTTTCAGCTGGCGTCGATGTCGAAATCGGTGGGGTCGACGGTGGTGGCCCACCAGGTCGATGCCGGCGTCGTCGGCTGGGACACTCCCGTGGTGTCCAAGTCGCCCGGTTTCGCCCTCGCGGACCCGTGGGTCACCGAGCACGTCACGGTCGGCGATCTGTACTCGCACCGGTCCGGGTTGCCCGACCACGCCGGCGATCTGCTCGAGGACCTGGGTTACAACCAGCAGCAGGTGCTCGACAAGCTCCGGCTCGAACCGCTGAACCCGTTCCGGATCACCTACGAGTACACCAACTTCGGCCTCACCGCGGCGGCGGAGGCTGTCGCGGCGGCGTCCGGGACGGACTGGGCCACGCTGTCCGAGCAGACGATCTACCAGCCGCTGGGGATGTCTTCCACGAGTTCGCGATTCGCCGACTATCAGGCCCGCAACGACCGCGCAATCGCGCACCAACTCGTCGACGGCAAGTACGTCGCCGATGCGGTACGCGACCCCGACGCCCAGTCCCCCGCAGGCGGGGTGAGCTCCTCCGTCAACGACATGGGCAAATGGCTGGCGATGCTGCTGGCCGACGGAACCTTCGAGGGCAAGGAGATCGTGTCACCCGAGGCACTGCTCCCCGCGGTCAGTCCTCAGATGGTGTCCAGCCCACCGCGGTCGATGGACAGCCGTCCGGGGTCGTACGGGTACGGATTCAACGTCTCGACCACCCCGGCAGGGCGGGTCTCCCTCAGCCACTCCGGCGGGTTCCAGCTCGGGGTGGCAACGAACTTCGTCGCGATACCGTCCGCCGACGTCGCCATCGTCGCGCTGACCAACGGGTCGCCCATCGGCATCCCCGAGTCCCTCACCGCCGAGTTCGCCGACCTCGTCCAGTTCGGGGAGATCCGCGAGGACTGGAGGTCGTTGTACCGGCAGGCCATCGCGCCGATGGACGAGCCCGAGGGCAGTCTCGTCGGCCAGACGGCCCCCGCGAACCCGGCACCACCGCAGCCCCTCCCGACTTACGCGGGCACCTACGGCAACCCGTATTGGGGCCCAGCCGTGGTCACCGAGAGCAACGGCGCGCTGTCACTCCAACTCGGACCCGCCGGGCAGACCTTCCCGCTCACCCACTGGGACGGCGACACCTTCACCTTCACACCCAGCGGTGAGAACGCCCCACCCGGAACCATCTCGAAGGCCACGTTCGCCGGCAACAACGTCACACTCGAGTACTACGACGCGGAAGGCCGGGGGACATTCGTCCGCTGAGCCGACACATCGACGGGGAGAAGACCATGAGCACGGACTCGCACGAACCGACGGGAACCGCTCGAACGGACACGGCGGGTGTCCAGGTCGTCCGGGCCTTCCTGGACGCGCTCGTCGCCGGCGACCCGGACGCCGCGCAACAGTATCTGCACCAGGACATCGTGTGGCACAACGTGTCCCTGCCCAAGATCCGCGGCCTCGGCTCCGTCATGCGGATACTCCGCGGAATGAGCCGCCCCGGTGTCGGATTCGACGTGCGCCTGCACCATATCGCCGGCGACGGAACGGCCGTGCTGACCGAACGCACCGACGTCCTGATCTACAAGCGGCTGCGCAGCGAATTCTGGGTGTGCGGCACGTTCGAGATGAAGGACGGCAAGATCGCCGTCTGGCGCGACTACTTCAGTAGCCGGGACTTCCTGTGGGGCACGCTCAAAGGTATCGTGCGCGCCTTCTGACGTTTCCGCCCGATGTCATCTCGGTCCGGTCAGGCCGTGGTGACATCGGGCGGATCACGCTGCGCGGCAGGCGCCTACGGCGTCGGCCCGAACTCCTCCAGCATCTCCGTCACGAGCGCCGCGATCGGCGAACGTTCACTGCGCGTCAACGTGATGTGCGCGAACAGCGGATGCCCCTTGAGCTTTTCGATCACCGCGGCCACCCCGTCGTGACGTCCGACCCTCAGGTTGTCGCGCTGAGCGACGTCGTGAGTCAGGATCACCCGGGAGCCGGTGCCGAGCCGGGAGAGCACCGTGAGCAGCACATTGCGTTCCAGCGACTGCGCCTCGTCCACGATCACGAACGAATCGTGCAGTGACCGTCCGCGAATATGCGTGAGTGGCAACACTTCCAGCATGCCGCGGCTGATCACCTCGTCCATCACCTCGGTGCTGGCGAGGCCGTCGAGTGTGTCGAAGACCGCCTGGGCCCACGGGCCCATCTTCTCGCTCTCACTACCCGGCAGGTAGCCGAGTTCCTGCCCGCCCACCGCGTAGAGCGGCCGGAAGACAACGACTTTCCGCTGGGTGCGACGCTCGAGCACCGCCTCCAGCCCCGCCGTCAACGCCAGCGCCGACTTGCCGGTGCCCGCCTTGCCGCCCAGCGACACGATCCCCACACTGTCGTCCAGCAGGATGTCCAGGGCGATCCGCTGCTCGGCCGAACGTCCGTGCAGACCGAATGCCTCACGCTCCCCCCGCACCAACTGCACCCGCTTGTCGGCGTTCACGCGGCCCAGTGCGCTCGACGAACCGCCCAGCAGCCGAATACCCGTGTGGCACGGAAGCTCCCGGGCCTCCTCCAGATCGACGACACCCTCGGAGAACAGTTCGTCGATCGACGAGGACGCCACGTCCAGTTCGGTCATACCCGTCCAACCCGACGGAACGACGTCGTGGGCGTGGTATTCGTCGGCGGGAAGACCCACCGCACCGGCCTTGACTCGCAGCGGGATGTCCTTGCTGACCAGGACGACGTCACCACCCTCGGCCTCGAGGTTCAGCGCGCAGGCCAGGATCCTCGAATCGTTGCTGTCCGTGCGGAACCCGACCGGAAGAACCGACGGGTCGGTGTGGTTCAGCTCGACCTGCAGGGTGCCGCCCTCGGTGCCGATCGGCACGGGCTGGTCGAGACGACCGTATTCCAGACGGAGGTCGTCCAGCATGCGCAGCGATTCTCTTGCGAACCATCCCAACTCGTGGTGGTGCCGCTTCCCTTCGAGCTCGCTGATCACGACGAGGGGAAGCACCACACGGTGCTCGGCGAACCTGGTGACGGCCCAGGGGTCGGACAGCAGTACGGAGGTATCGAGTACGAATGTACGAACTGCAGAATCCGACGATTTCCTGGGGGCGGCGGACGAACGTCCGACGCGGGCTGAGACGGAGCGTGAAGCAGTCACGTTGGCTCCTAGGTCTGCGTGGCACCCACGCAAACTCGGTTCGCTGGACCGGTCCGTCCCTGGTGTGTCACCACACGAGGGCCGGGCGCCGGCCCCCTCGCACTGAGTGTGTCAGCCACGATCAGGACCTCCCGTACAAGCAACTTCCCCGCTGCCTGTTACCCCCGACGGTACTGCCAAACACGCCGGACGGCCGTGCGAGCGGCGGGCGTGTCGGTGAACATCGCGTTACGTGGAGGCGCCTGCGGCGCCCGTGCGTGGTTAACGAGTCCCTGCACTCGCAGGCCACGCACGGGCGGCGGAGCCGCCTAGATCAGGCGCCAGTCCTCGAGCCCCTCGTACAGCGGGAAGTCGGCGGCGAGCTTCGTCACGCGGGACTTCAGCGTCTCGACGTCGGACGATCCGGCAAGTGCGGCGCCGATGATGTCGGCGACCTCGGTGAACTGCTCGTCCCCGAATCCACGCGACGCGAGCGCCGCCGTGCCGATCCGAAGGCCGGACGTGACCATCGGCGGGCGCGGGTCGAACGGCACCGCGTTGCGGTTGACGGTGATGCCGACCTCGTGGAGAAGGTCCTCACCCTGCTGGCCGTCGAGCTGCGAGTTGCGCAGGTCGACGAGCACGAGGTGCACGTCGGTGCCGCCGGTGAGGACGCTGACACCCTTGTCGACGACATCGGCGCCGGTCAGACGCTCGGCGAGAATCTTCGCGCCGGTGAGGGTGCGCTGCTGACGGTCCTTGAACTCCTCGGTGCCCGCAATCTTCAGGGAGACGGCCTTGGCGGCGATGGCGTGCATCAGCGGCCCGCCCTGCTGGCCGGGGAAGACGGCGGAGTTGAGCTTCTTCGCCCACTCCTGTTTGGCGAGGATCAGGCCGGAGCGCGGCCCGCCGAGCGTCTTGTGGACGGTGCTGGACACGACGTCGGCGTAGGGCACGGGCGACGGGTGCAGCCCGGCAGCGACAAGGCCCGCGAAGTGCGCCATGTCGACCCACAGGTACGCGCCGACCTCGTCGGCGATCGACCGGAACGCGGCGAAGTCCTCGTGACGCGGGTACGCGGACCAGCCGGCGACGATGACCTTCGGCTGCGCGGCGACGGCGATCTTGCGGACCTCGTCCATGTCGATGCGGTGGTCTTCCTTGCTGACCCCGTACGACTCGACGTCGTAGAGCTTGCCGGAGAAGTTCAGCTTCATGCCGTGCGTGAGGTGCCCGCCGTGCGCCAGGTCGAGGCCGAGAAGCTTCTCACCCGGGTTCATCAGGGCCATGAGGACCGCCGCGTTGGCCTGTGCGCCGGAGTGCGGCTGGACGTTCGCGAAGTCGGCGGCGAACAGTTCCTTGGCACGGGTGCGGGCGAGATCCTCGATGACGTCGACGTGCTCGCAGCCGCCGTAGTAGCGGCGTCCCGGGTATCCCTCGGCGTACTTGTTGGTGAGGACGCTGCCCTGCGCCTGGAGGACCGCGCGCGGAACGAAGTTCTCCGAGGCGATCATCTCCAGCGTGTCGCGCTGACGGGCCAGCTCACCTGCCATGGCCTGGGCGACTTCGGGGTCGAGTTCGGCGAGTGGGGCCGTGTTGACGTCGGTACCGGGCACAGCGGTCATCGAGGGATCTCCAAGCTGGATGCGGAAACGAATGCTCCCAGTCTACGAAGTACCCGTGAGGACTTCCTAACCGCCCGCGGTGAGGTACCCCTCACCGGCGCGCAGGACGCTGGGCACGAGCGGCTCGTCGAGCAGCCGGCGGAACCGTTCCGACCGCTCCACACCGACCGGCACCTCGCCCAGCCAGCCACCGAGCAGGCGGTATCCCTCCACGTAGGTGCTGGTGTATGCCCGCCACAATGGCGACGACAGGAACCGCAGCGACTGCCGGGCCCGCTCGGGGGTCGACAGGCTCCACCGCTGCAGGAACGCCGCGACGTCGTCGTGGCTGCGGCCCTCGTCGTGCAGCATCATCGCCGCATCCTGACGCACACCGAGCAGCTGCCCGGACGCCCCGGACAGGCGTTGCGCCTGCTCACCGTCGAATCGCAGGCCGAGGTCGGCGTAGATTTCCTGCGCCCACAGCCCCCAGTCGGATCCGACGATCGATTCGAGCGCGAGGTCCGCGAGCCCCTCGGCCATCAGGCACTGCGGGGTGTTGACGACGAACAACGTCTGCTCGAGCTGTCCCGCGCCGACCAGTCCGGCTTCCTTGCGGCAGTGCTCGGTGTGGTGGCCGGGGTACGACTCGTGCGCGATCAGCCGCGGCAGGTTCGACATGTGCTGCTTCAGGTCGGAGTTGATCGCGACCCGGGAACGGTAGTCGCCGAGGTAGTAGTTGAACCCCGACCACGGCTTGTCGCCCACCACCTCGTACTCGACGACCTCGGAGTCGGGCAGTGCGTAATGCTCCCGCACGAGATCACGCAGAGCGCTCGAGAAGGCGTCGACACATTCCTGCAACCGGTCCGCGGGGATCTCGTCCTTCGCGCGGTGGGCCTGGATGCGTTCGGCGAGCGGCCCCGTTCCGGGCAGCACGGCGTCCATCTTCCGGTGCGCCTCCCGGTACTGCTCCTCGTCGCCGCGTTCGATCCGGACGTCGAAGTACGCCTCGACCTCGTCGACGAAGCCGACGTCGTCACCCGCAAACTTGCGCCCCGAGCATTCGAGGGCGCGGAGATGGACGTCGAGGAACCGGGTCCGCTCCTCGGACAATCCCGCTGACGGCAATTCCGCGCGGAGGTTCGCCGCCGTGCGCGCGAGAACGCGCGGATCGGGCTTCGGCGCGTTCTCCACCTGCCTGCGCAGCGCGGGATCGCCGGTATACGCATCGACGAATCCTTCCTCCAGCCGGTCGAAACCCAGCCCGAGCAGCAAGTATTCGCGTACGAACGAAACGGATTCCATGCCGTCCGACCTTAGTCGCAGACGCGTCTGCCCGACCCGCCGACAGCGCAGCCTGTGGCACCAAGCACAATCCGACTATGCAACCGCTACTCGCCAGCGCAACGACGACGGCAGAGATTCTGGGCATGGACCGCTCACTCCCCCGTGTACCCGAGTGTGAGCGGAACTGATGGCGCGGACGAGCGAGTCCAGTCCGTACGTCGAATTCGACCGGAAGCAGTGGCGCACACTGCGTAAGTCGACCCCACTCGTCCTGACCGAGGAAGAGCTGTACGGACTGCGGGGCCTCGGCGAGCAGATCGACCTCGAAGAGGTCGCGGAGGTGTACCTGCCGCTGTCGCGTCTCATCCACCTGCAGGTCGCGGCACGGCAGCGACTGTTCGCCGCGACCGCGACGTTCCTCGGCGAGAAGCACCCCGACCAGCAGGTGCCGTTCGTGATCGGCGTCGCCGGCAGTGTGGCGGTCGGCAAGTCCACCACCGCCCGTGTCCTCCAGGCCCTCCTCGCGCGGTGGGAGCACCACCCGCGCGTCGACCTGGTGACGACGGACGGCTTCCTGTATCCGACGGCCGAGCTGAACCGCCGCGGGATCATGCACCGCAAGGGCTTTCCCGAGAGTTACGACCGCCGCAAGCTGCTGCGGTTCGTCACCGAGGTGAAGTCGGGGGCCGAAGAAGTGGCCGCGCCGGTGTATTCACACATCTCGTACGACATCATCCCGGGCCAGTACCACCTGATCCGACAACCCGACATCCTCATCATCGAGGGTCTCAACGTGCTGCAGACCGGCCCCCGGCTGATGGTGTCGGACCTGTTCGACTTCTCGATCTACGTCGACGCCCGCATCGAGGACATCGAGAACTGGTACATCCAGCGTTTTCTCGCGCTGCGAAAGACATCGTTCTCCGACCCCGACGCGCACTTCCACCATTACGCCGGACTGTCCGATCGGGACGCGACGTCTGCCGCCCAGGAGATCTGGCACAACATCAACCGGCCGAACCTCGTGGAGAACATCCTGCCGACGCGTCCGCGCGCCACGCTCGTGCTGCGCAAGGACGCCAATCATTCGATCAACCGACTGCGGCTGCGGAAGCTGTAGGTGAGTGGCGAAGTGTGTTCCGGCACGCTTCGCCACTCACGTCAGACGCCGAAGCGGCGGTGCCGGGCGGCGTAGTCGCGGAGTGCGCGGAGGAAGTCGACACGGCGGAACTCGGGCCAGTACGCCTCCGTGAACCAGATCTCGGAGTAGGCGCTCTGCCACAGCAGGAACCCCGACAGCCGCTGCTCCCCCGACGTGCGGATCACGAGGTCGGGGTCGGGCTGGCCGGACGTGTAGAGGTGACCGTCGATGCCATCGACTGTGATCGATTTCACCAGTTCGTCCCCCGAAAGTCCCGCGAGGAGTTTCTCGCTCAGCAGCGACTGCACGGCGTCGGCGATCTCCTGGCGACCGCCGTAGCCGATCGCGACGTTGACGTGGGTGCCGGTGCGCCCCTCGGTCCCGGCGGCCGCGTCGCGCAGACGGCGCGACTGTTCGGAGGGCAGGAGGTCGAGGGCGCCGACGATCTTGACGCTCCAGTTCTTGTCGGGGCCGGAGATCTCCTCGACGACGTCCGTGATGATCTCGAGCAAGGTGTCGAGTTCCCCGGGGTCGCGGCGCAGGTTCTCGGTGGACAGCAGGTAGATGGTCGCCATCTCGATGCCCGCGGCGTCGCACCAGCCGAGCAGCTCGGAGATCTTCAGGGCGCCCATGCGGTGGCCGTGACTGACGTCCTCGAAGCCGTTTTCGCGGGCCCACCGCCGGTTGCCGTCGCACATCACGGCAATGTGCCGAGGGTGCTGTAGACCGTCGAGCCGCTTCAGTAGACGACGCTCGTAGATGCTGTACAGCAGTCCTCGCGCACTCACCTGGAGATCACCATGACACGCAAGAGTACGCCGCACCCGAAGGTGATCCGCGACGGCCGTCACACAGCGCACGACTTGCTGCTACCGACGGGTACGCTCTCACCACAAGCTAACCTACGGTTGCGTAGGTTAGCGCCACGCACAGCGAGAAGAGGTGTTCAGTGACCGCTTTCGGCCTCGACGAACTGCCCGTCAAGCCCCGACTGCGAGGGTGGATCCACCTGTGGGCGTTCGGCGTCTCCGTGATCGCCGGCATCGTCCTCGTCACACTGTCGGGCACCCAGGTGTCCGGGGAAGCGGCGCTCGCCACCGCCGTCTACAGCCTCACGGTGTGCGGTGTGTTCGGGGTCAGCGCCACCTACCACCGGATCCACTGGAACACCGTCTCGGCACGCACGTGGATGAAGCGCGCGGACCATTCGATGATCTTCCTGTTCATCGCCGGCAGCTACACCCCGTTCGCGGTGCTGGGGCTTCCGCCCGACACAGGACGGACCCTGCTGATCGTCGTGTGGGCGGGTGCGCTCGCCGGCGTCGCGCTGAAAATGCTGTGGCCGACGGCACCGCGCTGGGTCGGGGTGCCGCTCTATCTGCTGCTCGGCTGGGCCATCGTGCCGGTGGCACCCGAACTGACACACGAGGTCGGCGTCCTACCGATGGTGCTGCTGCTGATCGGCGGCATCCTCTACTCGGTCGGCGCGATCCTCTACGCCACCAAGTGGCCCAACCCGTGGCCGACCACGTTCGGGCATCACGAGTTCTTCCACGCCGCCACCGTGATCGCGGCCCTGTGCCACTACATCGCCGTGTGGCTGGTGGTGTTCCGGTAGGCCGGACTACCGGCTCAACGCGACACCCAGGTCCTCGATCGTCGACACCGGGCGGTCGCACACGAACCCGCGGCACACGTACGCCGCGGACGCGCCGCCGACCAGCGGCCGGTCGGCGAGCAGCGGCGACGAGTCCGGTGCGCCGCCGACCACGACGGCACCCCCTGGGGCGAGTCTGCGCGCCTCCCGAAGCAGGACGGAATCGCCGTCGGTTGCCACGGCCACCTGGATCGGGCCGCGCACCGACGCCTCGGCCACCGCGAGCCAGTGCCCGGCCGATCGCGGTGCACGCTCCAGAAGCAGTGCCACCCGGTCGAGCGATTCGGCGGCCGCACTTGCGTACCGTCCCGACGCGTCCGCGCTGGTCACCGCGGCCGCGGTGACCAGCGCCTCGACCAGGCACGACGCTCCGGACGGCGTCGCACCGTCGACCGGGTCGCGGGGACGGGTCACCAGGGTCTCGGCGTCGTCGGCGGTGTCGAACCAGGTGCCCGGCCGCTCGTCGTCGGCGAAATGAATGAGGGCGCGGTCCAGCAGCGCCTGCGCGTGCGTCAGCCACGCGGTGTCGCCCGTCGCCTGATACAACGCGAGAAGGCCCGTCGCCAGGCAGGCGTAGTCCTCGAGCACCCCGGCCGATTCACCCACGGACGTTCCCAGGGACGCCCTCCGCAGCCGCCCGTCGACGACGTGCAAGCCCAGCACCGCACGCGCGCAATCGGCGGCCGCGGCCACCCACTCCGGCCTGCCGAGTCCGGCACCGGCCTCGGCGAGCGCGGTGATCGTGAGGCCGTTCCAGGCGGTGACCACCTTGTCGTCGCGTCCCGGTTGCGGCCGCGTCGCACGCTGATCGAGCAGCGTGCCCCGGATCCGGCGCCAGCGGTCCCAGTCGTCCGGATCGCGTGGAAGCTGCAGAACGGACGTGCCGGCCTCGAACGTCCCGTCCGCGGTCACCGCGAACACCCGGGCCGCCCACTCCCCGTCCTCCGGCCCGAGAACCTCGACGAGCTGCTCCGGGGTCCACACGTACGTGAGTCCCTCGACGCCCTCGGTGTCGGCGTCGAGGGCGGACGCGAACGACCCGTTGTCGGTGCGCAGATCGCGCAGCAGGAACTCGACGGTCTCCTCGGTGACCCGGACGGCCAGGTCCGAGCCCGTGCGCCGGCCCAGGTGCGCGTACACGCGCAGCAGCTGGGCATTGTCGTAGAGCATCTTCTCGAAGTGCGGCACCACCCACGCGGCGTCGACCGAGTACCGGGCGAAGCCGCCGCCGAGCTGGTCGTAGATGCCGCCGCGCGCCATCGCCGACGCCGTCCGCGCCACGACACCGAGCACGTCGTCGTCACCGGACCGCTCGTACGTGCGCAGCAGGCCTTCCATCAGCGCGGACGGCGGGAACTTGGGGGCTCCCCCGAACCCGCCGCGGTCGGCGTCCTCGTCCCGCAGCACGGCTCCGGCAGCCGCGTCCAGCAGGGCCGCGTCCACGCGGACATCGCCCTCGGGGATGCCGCCGGCTCCCCGCCGCAACTCGGCGACCACCGAGGCGGCCGCGTCGTCGACGTCACCGCGGCGGTCCCGCCACGTGTCGGCGATGGCCCCCAGCAGCTGGGTGAACGACGGCATCCCGCCGCGCGGCTCGGCCGGGTAATAGGTGCCGCAGTAGAACGGGGCGCCGTCGGGAGTGAGGAAGCACGTCATCGGCCAGCCGCCCTGGCCGGTCATCGCGACCGTGGCGTTCATGTACACGGCATCGAGGTCCGGACGCTCCTCGCGGTCGACCTTGACGCACACGAAATGCTCGTTCATCAGCGACGCCACCGCCTCGTCCTCGAAGGACTCGTGGGCCATCACATGGCACCAGTGGCACGCCGAGTATCCGATCGACAACAGGATCGGGACGTCCCGCTCACGCGCCCACTCGGTCGCCGCCGGACCCCACTGCTGCCAGTGCACGGGGTTGTCGGCGTGCTGTCGCAGATAGGGGCTGGTGGACCCACCGAGTGTGTTCTGTGCGCGTGGGTCCATGTCCGGCTCCTGTTCGACTACTTCTGCAGGTTCGGCGGGGTGTCCGTCGGCTTCGGCGGTTCGGTGCTGCTCGGCCCGCCACCGTGGATCGCGCCGCGGTCGGTGCCCTCGTCCACTTCCTGGTCCGGTTCGGGGTGCTCCGGCTCGAACGTCTCGGGCAGGTTCTTGAGCTTCTTGTTCATCGACCGCACCAGCAGCACCACACCCGCGAGCAGCGCGAGAATGACGACGAGGCCGATGGGCGACGCCTTGCCGAACTCGGGACCGGACGGCGTGCTCGGCGTCTGCGCCAGGACGTCCGCCGCGCCGGCCACGATGCTCACCGTCAACGCATTCACTGCTGTCCGTCCTCGTTGATGCCCGCGAACAGGTCGTTCTCCGGGATGGAGGTGGTGACGCGGGTCTTGGCGAGCTCGAATTCCTCGGTCGGCCAGATCTTCTGCTGGATCTCGAGCGGAACCGCGAAGAACGAGCCGTTCGGGTCGATCTGGGTCGCGTGGGCCCGCAACGCGTCGTCACGCTGCGGGAAATAGTCGCCGCACGTGATCTGGGTGGTGACGCGTGCCATCAGGTCGCCCTGCTCGGTCTTCCACTTCTTGAGCCACTCGGCCATCGGGAACTCTTCGCCGCGGCGGTCGTACTCCTCCTGGAACTGCAGGAGACGCTTCCTGATGAAGCCGTGCGAGTAGTAGACCTTCTGCACCTTCCACGGTTCCCCGGCGTCGGGGAACCGCTCCGGGTCGGCAGCGGCCTCGTACGCGGCCATCGATACCTCATGGCACCGGATGTGATCGGGGTGCGGGTAGCCGCCGTTCTCGTCGTACGTGGTCATGACGTGCGGACGGAACTCGCGGATCACGCGCACCAGCGCCTCGGTCGACTCCTCGAGCGGAACGAGCGCGAAGCAGCCCTCCGGCAGCGGCGGCTTCGGGTCCCCCTCGGGCAGACCCGAGTCGACGAATCCCAGCCACTGGTGCTGGACTCCGAGGATGCGCGCCGCCTCGGCCATCTCCTCGATGCGTACCTCGTGGATGCGGTCCCGCACCCCGGGCACGTCCATCGCGGGGTTGAGGATGTCGCCACGTTCACCACCGGTCAACGTCACGACCTTCACTTCGTTGCCCTCTGCGGCGTAACGGGCCGTTGTCGCGGCACCCTTGCTCGACTCGTCGTCGGGATGGGCATGGACGGCCATGAGCCGGAATCCGCTCACGTATTCGTTCACCTCAACTTCGCCAGTAGCCGTTGCCGGCTTGTCCGTGTCGCGCGCTCTCGCCCTCCGCCATCGCTGACGGCGCACTGACGCACGTCCTCTATAGTTCCACCCGAGAGTTCCGCTTGCAGCCGTGCCCCCGCTCGAGTGCTGCGAGTTACGTGGAACCGGAGCGGTACGAGAGTTGAGAGATGACGAGAACGCTTCCCCCGGGCCGATACACAGCCGAGGCAAAGTCTGCGCGCCCGAAGCGCTGGCTCGTGTGGGCGCTGTCCGCGGCGGTCCTGGTCGTCGGTGTGATCGTGGCGTTCGTCGCCTACAACAAGTTCGCCGTCTCCGAGATCGACAGTGAGGCCACGTCGTTCGATCTGGTGAGTGAATCGCAGCTGGACATCACGTTCACCGTCACCCGCGAGGATCCGTCCCAGGCGGCGGTCTGCATCGTCCGCTCCCGCTCCAAGGACGGTTCCGAAACCGGCAGGCGCGAGGTCTACATCGCCGGCGGCGAGGACCAGACGGTGAAAGTCACCGCCCCCGTCTACACGTCGCGCCCGCCCGCGATGGGCGACATCTACGGCTGCAGCCTGGACGTTCCCGCCTACCTGACCGGCGGCTGACACCAGCGCACCCGAGCGACCGTTCGGGTTATTCGGGGTTTGCGCTCCCCGATCGTGCTAGAATCGCCTGGTACACGGTTCCGGTTTGGAACCGTGTATTGCTGCATTGGCGGCAAGGCGGAGATCGAACGGCCCCGGCCGTCGAATTCTGCCGAGCCGTTGATCACTGCTGTTGCAGTGGTCTGTCGAGGGAGCCCGGCGGCTCCAACTACGAGGGAGTGATCGAGATGACCGAGACCCAGGTGACCTGGCTGACCCAGGAGTCACATGACAGGCTCAAGAGCGAACTCGACCAGCTCATTGCCAATCGTCCGGTCATCGCCGCCGAGATCAACGAGCGTCGCGAAGAGGGCGATCTGAAGGAGAACGGAGGCTACCACGCGGCCCGCGAAGAGCAGGGTCAGCAGGAGGCACGCATCCGCCAGCTTCAGGAACTCCTGAACAGCGCGAAGGTCGGCGAAGCGCCCACCCAGTCCGGTGTCGCACTGCCCGGTTCCGTGGTGAAGGTGTACTACGACGGCGACGAGAAGGACACCGAGACGTTCCTGATCGCCACCCGCGAAGAGGGTGCACGCGACAACAAGCTCGAGGTCTACTCCCCCAACTCCCCGCTGGGTGGCGCACTGCTCGAGGCGAAGGTCGGCGAAACCCGCGAATACACGCTGCCCAACGGCAGCAGCATGAAGGTGACGCTCGTCAGCGCGGAGCCGTACCACAGCTGATCTCGGATCCACCGCCGAAAACTCCGGTCCGGGCCAAGCGCCCGGGCCGGAGTTTTCTGCATCGACGCCGGTGGGTGGGATCAGAAGACCCTGCGGGCCTTCATGTCGGCGAACACGGGGCCGATGCGCACCACGTCACCCGTCGTCGGGGCGTGCAGCATCTGACCGTTGCCGACGTAGATCGCCACGTGTCCCGGCCCACCCGACTGCCAGTTGCCGAACAGCAGGTCTCCAGGCCTGGCCTGCGACAGCGGCACCTCCACGCCGACATTCCACTGCGTCTCCGACGTGCGGGGCAGTTTGACGCCGGTGGCGGCGTACACGGCGAACGAGGTCAGCCCCGAGCAGTCGAAACCGCCGCCGGACGGTCCGTTGATGTTGCCGCCGCCCCACACGTACGGCAGACCGATGAACCGCATGGCCGCCTCGACTACGCGGCTGGTGTCACCGGCGGCGGCACCGTAGAAGAACGGCGACAGCATCCGCGCGAACGACTCCTCCAGCGATCGGATCCGCGCGACGTACGGCTGCGTTTCGTGCTCGTAGTCGAACTTGCCGGCGGGCATGCCACCCGCGGTCCGGACCGCACCCGCACCCGCGTTGTACGCGGCGATCGTGAGGTCGAGGGTGTCGCCCTTGACCACACCCTCCTTCTTCCAGCCCTCGATCTGCCCGAACAGATCGCACAGCATCTGACCGGACGCCATCATCGGGTCGGCGACGCCGTTGATGTCGACCTTGCCGTCGCCGTCCGCGTCCTTGCCGTATTTGGCCCACGCGGGGGGCATGAACTGGCCGGGACCGCGGGCGCCCGCCCGGGACACCGGTGAGGTCGCGCCGTATCGGAAGCCGTTCTCGACGGAGTACAGGGCCGCCAGTGTCGGCGGCTTGATGCCCTCGCACAGCGACCCGGCCTTGCGGATCCACGGCGCGAAGACGGCGATGGCGCCGACCGGCGCGAGCGAGACACCGGGGAAGCCGGCGGGGACGGACGGGATCAGCGACCCGAGTCCGCTGATCAGGGCGGGGACCCCCGGCAGAGCGGCGAGGCCCCCGATCGCGTTTCCGACGTCGGGGGCGCTCATCGCTGGGGGCTGGTCGAGTGGCGTGTCCGGCAGCGCCAGTGGGGGAACCGGAGCAGGCGGCGGAGCCGCCTCGACGGCGGGTGGCGGCGGAATGTAGGGGTCGGTTGCCTGCTTCACCACATCCGAGGCCTGGGCCACCATCTGCTCGGCCTGCACGCGGGCCGGTTCGGGGAGGGTCGACAATGCGTCGTTTACTTGTTTCTGAACGTCGGGTGAGGCCTGCTCGACCACCTGAATTGCTTCTGCTGCTTGATCTTTCACCGGCTGCGGTATGTCCGCTCCCTGAACGATGGCCCCCGCTGCGGTGGTGATCGCCACGATGATCGCCGCTGCATCAACTGACATACGTGCGCTCCTCCTCCTCGGTGCACCTAACCGAGTGAGTTCACGTTACGACGGGGCACAGCAGATGCGAGGCGATTCTGCGGGATTGATCCGTTCCCTACCGTGACCTGCGGGAGCGCGACACCTGGCGAATCACGGCTGTCGGGCACGACTGCATGCGACGCGCCGGGCGTGCGCTGCACCAACTGTGCACTCGGCGAGGAGAGACAGATTCTTCCCAGGTTGTTCTAAGGTTCGTCGGGGAAGCTGGTCGGCATGAGTGAAGACCGACGGATTTCCCGCCTGCTTCCCGTTCGCCGCGTCCTCGCGGCAGCCGGAATCGCCGGACTGGTCGCCGGTGGTGGTATGGCGGCGGCAGCGGACCCCGCGACCCCCGATTCGACGGTGGCAGCGCCCCTGGTCTCGGCAGGATTCGGCGCACCGGACGCCGTGTCCAGCGGTTCCTGAGATCGCGCGACCGGAGAACTACCACATGACCAGCGCACGCAGCGCAACCGAATGGTCCACCTGGGGTGTGCACGCACGCATCGTCGTCACCGACCCCGACGCCCTGAGTTCGGCGTCGAACCTGATCCGCGGCTACCTCGCGGCCGCCGATGCCGCCGTCAACCGGGACCGCGCGGACGCCGAGATCCGCTCCCTCGACGAGGGGCCGAACACGGTCACACCGATGTTCGCGCGGTTCCTGACCGACGCCCTCGCCGCAGCGCGCACCACGGAGGGCGCACTCGACCCCACGGCGTCGGCCCCCGCACCCCAGTCGTGGCGGTCGATCACCGTCGACGGCACCGAGGTCACGCTCCCCGCCGGCGTGGAACTCGACCTGACGGCGACCGCGCGGGCGAGTTCCGCCGACCACTGTGCGTCGACGACGGCGGAGCTGCTCGGGTGTGGCGTCCTGGTGGCGCTCGGCGGAGACATCGCCACCGCCGGGACCACGCCACCGGGCGGCTGGCAGGTCCAGGTCCAGGACCTGCCGGGCGACCCCACCTGTCAGGTGTCGATCCCGTCGGGTGCGGCCGTCGCGACCGCCAGCACCGTCAAGCCGCTGCATCCCGACTCGATCTCGTTGTGGCGGACCGTGTCCGTGGTGGCCGAGTCGTGCACCACCGCGCACGCGTCGAGCACGGCCGCGGTGGGGATGGGCGGCGGTGCGATCGACTGGCTCACCAACCTCGAGCGGCCTGCCCGGCTGGTGGATCAGGAGTTCCGGGTGATCACCCTGGGCGGGTGGCCGAGCTAGGTCCGGCTATTCCTGCAGGCGAACTGCGTACTGGGCGTCGCGCAGTGCGTCGAGGAGATCCTGCCGGTGGCCGGGGCCACGGGTCTCGACGGTGAGGAACACCTCCACCTCGTCGAGCGCAAGCGCGCCGCCGGTGCGGGAGTGGACGACGTCCACCACGCTGGCGCCGTTGCCGCTGATCACGCCCAGGAGGCTGACCAGACCACCCGGTCGGTCCGGAATGGTCACGTGCACACCGAGATACCGTCCGGCCGCCCGAAGGCCGTGATTGACGACGTGGGTGAGCAGCAACGGGTCGATGTTGCCGCCGGACAGCACCGCGCACACCTTCCCGGTGAGTCCCAGCTCCTCCGTCGAGCAGCTGATCAACGCAGCCACCGCCGCTGCGCCCGCAGGCTCCACGATGAGCTTCGCGCGTTCGAGGCACAGGAGCAGCGCCCGGGACAGCGCGTCCTCGCTGACCGTCACGATGGCGTCGACCTGCGAGCCGACGTGGGCGAACGGCACGTCGCCGGGCCGGCCGACCGCGATGCCGTCGGCCATCGTCGACATGGTCTCCAGCGGAATCGGACGGCCCTCCGCCAGCGAACGCGGCCACGCGGCCGCCTGCTCGGCCTGGACGCCGACGATCCGCACGTCCGGCCGGGTGGCCTTGACCGCCGCGGCGATGCCCGCGATCAGCCCACCACCGCCGGTCGGGACGACGAGCGTGCCGACGTCGGGTTCCTGCTCGAGGATCTCGAGCCCGACAGTCCCCTGTCCGGCGACGATGTCGACGTGATCGAAGGGATGGATGAGGACGGCGCCGGTCTCGTCCGCGAACTCCTTCGCGGCGACGAGCGCGTCGTCCACCGTGTCCCCGGTGAGGTGGACGGTGGCGCCGTACGCCTTGGTGGCGACGAGTTTCGGAAGTGGTGCGCCGGTGGGCATGAACACGGTGGACGGGATGCCCAGTTCCGTGGCCGCCCAGGCCACACCCTGCGCGTGATTGCCCGCGCTGGCCGCCACGACCCCGCAGGCCCGTTCGGCGACCGACAGATTCGCGATCCGGTTGTACGCACCGCGCGGTTTGAAAGATCCTGTGCGCTGCAGGTTTTCGCACTTCAGCGAAACGACGTGCCCGCATCGTTCCGACAGCGCCCGGGACGCGATCATCGGCGTCCGGCGCATGACGGGGTCCAGCAGCTTACGAGCTGCTCTGATCTGATCCAGCGTGACAGGCTCCACGCGGGCCAGCATAGGGCGCTCCGCGCCCCGTGCGTGGTTAACGAGTCCAGAGGCTCGTCACCCACGCACGGGCGCCGGAGGCGCCTACTTCAGCGCCTGCTCGATGTCGCCCACGAGGTCGGCGGCGTCTTCGATGCCGACGGACAGGCGCACGAGGTCGTCCGGGACCTCGAGCAGCGAACCGGCGGTGGAGGCGTGGGTCATGGCACCCGGGTGCTCGATCAGCGACTCGACGCCGCCGAGCGACTCGGCCAGCGTGAAGATCTCGGTGCGCGAGCAGAAGTCCAGCGCGGCCTGCTTGCCGCCGGCGAGGCGGACCGAGATCATGCCGCCGAAGCGGCGCATCTGCTTCTCCGCGACCTTGTGGCCGGGGTGCGACTCGAGTCCGGGGTAGATGACCTGCGACACCGCGGAGTGCCCGGTGAGCAGTTCGACGACCTTCTCGGCGTTGTCGCTGTGCCGCTCCATGCGCAGGGAGAGGGTCTTGATGCCGCGGAGCGTGAGGAACGCGTCGAAGGGTCCGGGGACCGCGCCTGCACCGTTCTGCAGGAACGCGAACGCCGTGTCGAGTTCCTCGTCGTCGGTGACGAGTGCGCCGCCGACGACGTCGGAGTGTCCGCCGATGTACTTGGTGGTCGAGTGCAGCGCGACGTCGGCGCCGAGCTGCAGCGGCTGCTGCAGGTACGGCGAGGCGAACGTGTTGTCGACGACGATCTTCGCGCCGGCCTCGTGCGCGACGTCGGACAGTGCCTCGATGTCACCGATGTTGAGGAGCGGGTTGGTGGGCGTCTCGACCCACACGAGCTTGGTGTTGGGCCGGATGGCTGCCCGGACCGCGTCCACGTCGGACACCGCGGCGGGCGTGTACTCGATGCCCCACTGGGTGAAGACCTTGTCGATCAGGCGGAACGTTCCGCCGTAGGCGTCGTTCGGGATGACCAGGTGGTCGCCGGGGCGAAGCGCGGCACGGAGCAGGCAGTCGGTGGCGGCCATGCCCGAGCCGAACGCGCGACCGTACGTGCCCGACTCGAGGGCGGCGAGGTTGGCCTCGAGCGGTCGCCGGGTGGGGTTGCCGGTGCGGGCGTATTCGAATCCGTTACGCATGCCGCCGACGCCGTCCTGCGCGAACGTCGAACTCGCGTAGATCGGGACGTTGACGGCGCCCGTCTGCGGGTCCGGGTCGAATCCTGCGTGCACGGCCTTGGTGGAGAACCCCTGCCAGCTGATGTTGTCCGCTTTGCTGCGCTGCTCACTCATGGCCCCCAGCCTAGTGGGGACCTAATTCTCCAGATACTCCGCGATCGCGAACGCGACCTCGAGCTTGGTCGCGTCGCTGACGGAGGGGTCGAGCGCGTTGACGATGATGCTGTGTTCCGGGGTGAGCAGGGCCATGGCCACGACGTCGAGGACCACCCCGCCGAACTCGGCGGAACGGGGGTCGGGGACGACGTTCGTCCCGTTCCGCATCTCGACGAGGACGGCAGGATCCGTCACCTGCGGCTTGACCGACGCGGTGATGGTGCTCATGACATTGGTCGGTCCCTTGGACCACGAGCACGTCGGATCGGTCGAGCCGGGCAGGACGGCCTCGGTGAGATGCGGCCGGTCCGACACCAGCCGGCCGAGTGCCTTCGTCAGCGCGGCGCAGTCAGCGGACGCCCCGGAAGGAGACGTTCCCGAAGACACCGAGTCGACGTCCGACGATCCCGGCTGTGCGACCGCGGCACCCTCGATGCTGTTCCCGCATCCGGCGGCGGCGAACCCGAGCAGGGCGACCGGCACCACCAGAACACGACGTAGACGAACACTCACTGTGATTCCCCCTCACGGACACCGGACCGGTGCCCCGCTGTGCACCGTACGTTCCGTGCGCAGCGGGGACCAGAGTTGTCGTGCCCGGCCCTCGACGTGTCGTCTAGGAGCCGGCGCTGAGGAACCCGAGAAGGTCGTGGCGGGTGATGACCCCGGCGGGTTTACCGTCGTCGACGACCATCAGCGCGTCGGTGTCGCCGAGCGCCTTGGTGGCGGCCGACACGGGCTCGCCCGACCCGATGAGCGGGAACGGCTTGCTCATGTGCTTCTCCACCGGGTCGGCCAGATGTGCGCGTCCCTCGAACACGGCACTGAGCAGGTCGCGCTCGGTGACGCTGCCTGCCACTTCACCGGCCATGACGGGCGGCTCGGCGCCGACGACGGGCATCTGGGACACCCCGTACTCGCGGAGGATCTCGATGGCGTCGCGCAGCGTCTCGGACGGGTGGGTGTGGACGAGGTCCGGGAGTTCGCCGGACTTGCCGCGCAGCACGTCGCCGACGGTCTTCTCGTCGGGCTTGCCGTCGAGCGGGGTCCGGAGGAATCCGTAGGACGCCATCCACTTGTCGTTGAAGATCTTCGAGAGGTATCCACGACCACCGTCGGGCAGCAGGACGACGATGACGGCGTCGGGGCCCTCACGCTTGGCGACCTCGAGTGCGGCGACGACGGCCATGCCGCACGAGCCGCCGACCAGCAGGCCCTCTTCGCGCGCGAGACGACGGGTCATCTCGAAGGAGTCGGCGTCGGACACCGCGATGATCTCGTCCGGGATGGACGGGTCGTAGGCGGTCGGCCAGAAGTCCTCGCCCACGCCCTCGACCAGGTACGGACGCCCGGTGCCACCCGAGTACACGGAACCCTCGGGGTCGGCGCCGATGACCTTGACCTTGCCGCCGGACACCTCCTTGAGGTATCGGCCGGTGCCGGTGATGGTGCCGCCGGTGCCGACGCCTGCGACGAAGTGCGTGATCTTGCCGTCGGTGTCGGCCCAGATCTCGGGGCCGGTGGTCTCGTAGTGGCTCTGCGGGCCGCCCGGGTTGGAGTACTGGTTGGGCTTCCAGCCGCCGGGGAGCTCGCGGGCGAGCCGGTCGGAGACGCTGTAGTAGCTGTCCGGGTGCTCGGGCGCGACCGCGGTGGGGCACACCACGACCTCGGCGCCGTAGGCCTTGAGGACGTTCCGCTTGTCTTCGCTGACCTTGTCGGGGCAGACGAACACGCACTTGTATCCGCGCTTCTGGGCCACCAGGGCGAGGCCGATGCCGGTGTTGCCGGACGTGGGCTCGACGATGGTCCCACCCGGCTTCAGCTCACCGGACGCCTCCGCGGCGTCGATCATCTTGACCGCGATGCGGTCCTTCGAGCTTCCACCCGGGTTGAGGTATTCGATCTTGGCTGCAACGGTCCCGTGGTTCTCCCCGATGACAGAAGAGAGCTTGACGAGAGGGGTGTTGCCGATCAGGTCGACGACGTGTTCCGCGATGCGCATGCCTCCATGCTCCCAGATGCCCTGATCCGATGCTCACAGACGTCCGGCACGGGGGCCCTGATCCGACTAGATTGGTGCGGACGCAGTCCGCTGGAACCCGTGAGATGAGCACCAGGTAGCGGAAAGGTGAGACCAGTGCCCAAGAGGACCTGGCAGAGCGGAGTGAAAGCCGGCGCCGCGGCTGTCGTGGCAGGTTCGAGCGCAGGCACGCTGTCGTGGGCGGCGTACTCCTATCTGATGTCCCAGGCGACGGCGGCCCGCGGTGTGATCGGGCGCAACGTCGCCAAGCCGCCGGAGGCCGACGGCGTCTACTCCCCCGGCGCCGCGGTCCCCGAACGCTGGCTACGGACCGTCTCGTACGACGTCCATCTGATGATTTTCGGCGACTCCACGGCCGCCGGGGTGGGATGCCTGTCCGCGGACGAAGTGCCCGGTGTGCAGATCGCGAGGCGCCTCGCCGACGAGACCGGCAAGCGGATCCGGCTGAGCACCAAAGCCATCGGCGGCGCCACATCCCGCGGACTCAGCGGACAGGTGGACGCGATGTTCGTGGCCGGACCGCCGCCGGACGCCGCCGTGATCCTGGTCGGCGCCAACGACGTGACGTCCAAGAACTCGATTCGGGCGTCGGCGCGCAGGCTCGGGGAAGCGGTCGAACGGCTCCGCGCCCACGACTGCGCGGTCGTCGTCGGAACCTGTCCCGACCTCGGGGTGGTGACCGCGATTCCGCAGCCCCTGCGGACCGTCGTCCGGACGTGGGGGTTGCGCCTGGCCCGGGCGCAGGCGGCCGCGACCAGCGCGGCGGGTGGCCACCCGGTGGCGTTGGCCGACCTGCTGGCGCCGGAGTTCCTGGCGGCCCCCGACCGGATGTTCTCCTCCGACCACTTCCACCCGTCCGCGGCGGGGTACGAATTGGCGGCGATGCAGATCGTGCCCGTTCTCGCGACCGCTCTGGGCATGTGGCACGGCGGACCGCTGCCCGACCTGCCCGAAGTGTCGGAGGCCGCGGAATCACGCAAGCTGTCGACCCGAATGACAGCCTCGCTCAACCGTTTCCTGTGGCGACGCAGTGCCCGGCGACGCTCACCTGCAAGCCTCGACGAGCTCCTCGCGATCGAGGAGGCGTCAGCGTCCAGGACGCGACGGGTCGCTGAGTGAGATGGCGATGTCCCCGGTGCCGCCCGGCAACGTAAGTTGTCGGGAAGGCCACAGAACGGGTGGTCTGCAACACAGCGCAGACCCCCGCAGTTGACAAAGGAGTTTTCATGCCCGAGGCAGTCATCGTCTCCGCAGTACGCTCACCGATCGGCCGAGCCATGAAGGGCTCGCTCAAGACCATCCGCCCGGATGATCTGACGACGCAGATGGTGGCCGCGGCTCTGGCGAAGGTCCCCGAACTCGATCCCACCGAGATCGACGACCTGCTCCTCGGCTGCGGCCAGCCCGCCGGCCAGTCCGGGTTCAACATCGCGCGCGTCGTCGCCGTGCAGCTGGGATACGACTTCCTGCCCGGCGTCACCGTCAACCGCTACTGTTCCTCCTCGCTGCAGACCACCCGCATGGCACTGCACGCCATCAAGGCCGGCGAGGGCGACGTGTTCGTCTCCGCCGGCGTCGAGTCGGTGTCCAGCTTCGTCACCGGCAACGCCGACGGCCTGCCGAACACCAAGAACCCGAAGTTCGCCGATGCCGAGGCCCGTACCGCGAAGCTCGCCGAGGGCGGCGTCGCGTGGACCGACCCGCGCGGGGACGAGCAGATTCCCGACGTCTACATCGCGATGGGCCAGACCGCCGAGAACGTCGCATCGGCCACCGGCATCACCCGTGAGGAGCAGGACCGCTGGGGCGTCCGCTCCCAGAACCGCGCGGAGGAAGCGATCAAGAACGGCTTCTTCGAGCGGGAGATCACCCCGGTCACCCTCCCCGACGGCACCGTCGTGTCCGCCGACGACGGCCCGCGCGCCGGCACCACCTACGAGGGCATCAGCCAGCTCGAGCCGGTGTTCCGGCCGGACGGCACCGTCACCGCCGGCAACGCGTGCCCCCTCAACGACGGCGCCGCCGCGCTCGTCATCATGTCCGACACCAAGGCCAAGGCCCTCGGCCTGACCCCGCTGGCCCGCATCGTGTCCACCGGGGTGTCCGGACTGTCCCCCGAGATCATGGGCCTGGGCCCGATCGAGGCCGTCAAGAAGGCCCTCGCCATCGCGGGCAAGTCCATCTCGGACATCGACCTGTTCGAGATCAACGAGGCGTTCGCGGTCCAGGTTCTCGGATCGGCCCGCGAGCTGAAGATCGACGAGGACAAGCTGAACATCTCCGGCGGCGCCATCGCCCTCGGCCACCCGTTCGGCATGACCGGTGCCCGCATCACCAACACCCTGCTCAACAACCTCCGCGAGCAGGACAAGACGTTCGGCGTCGAAACCATGTGCGTCGGCGGCGGGCAGGGCATGGCCATGGTCCTCGAGCGCCTGAGCTAGGCCCTCCGGGCCCGTGAGTGGTTGACGAGTGCAGAGACTCGTTAACCACGCACGGGCGCGAAGCGCCTACCCGAGGATGTCGGTGGCCTTGTGGTCGGCGTCGACTCCGTCGGCCATTATCACCAGTCCGTCGGAATGCTCGGCGCGGAGCGGGAGGATCTCCCGGTACGCGTCGGACGCGTACCAGCCTTCGAGGTGCTCGCGGTCGGGGAACTCGATGACGATGAACGCGCCTTTGGACGTTCCCTCGACCACGTCCTGGCGTCCGCCGTGGACGATGAACTTGCCGGAGAACGGGCGGAGGGTGCCGTCGATGCGTTCGAGGTATTCGACGATCTGCGGACCCATGTCGACGTTCTCGAGGTGGGCCATTCCGTACGCGCTCATGTCGTGCTCCTTCGGGTGGTGCTGGTTGCTGCACACGACATTCCTCCGCCGGGATACGCGCGTCGATTACCTCCGAGGTAATCGAACCGGGCACCGCACAACAGAGAAGGCCCCCGAGAGCATGCTCTCGGGGGCCTTCTCGTGGAACTGCTAGTCGCTGTTGAAGTAGCTCAGGAGTCGCAGGATCTCGACGTACAGCCACACGAGGGTGACGGTGAGTCCGAATGCGACGCCCCACGCTGCCTTCTCCGGCGCCTGGGCGCGGATCAACTGGTCGGCGGCGTCGAAGTCCAGCAGGAAGCTGAACGCGGCGATGCCGATGCAAACGAGGCTGAAGATGATCGCCAGGGGACCGCCGTCGCGGAGACCGAGGCCGCCTTCGGTGAAGAAGCTGGCGATCACGTTGCCGAGGGCGAGGACGACGACACCGATGAGGGCGCCGATGATCATCCGCGTCAGGCGGGGCGTGACTCGGATCGCGCCCGTCTTGTAGACGACGAGCATGCCGAAGAACACGCCGAACGTGCCGAGTACGGCCTGGGCGATGAGCGCCGCTCCCCCGACTCCACCGAACGTGACGTCGGTGAACATGAACGACAGGGCGCCGAGGAACAGGCCCTCCGCCACCGCGTAGGCGAGAACGATGCCCGGGTTGTCCATCTTGCGGCCGAACGTGGCCACGAGGACCAGCACGAGACCGACGAGGCCACCACCGATGACCAGCGGGGTCGCGAGGTTCGCGTCGTTGTTCACCAGGAAGTAGGAGATGATCGCCGACACCGTGAGCACGCCGAGCGTGACACCCGTCTTGGTGACGACGTCGTCGATGGTCATCGAACGGTAGTCGGGGCCCGTCCGGTAGGGCTCGGCCTGCGTGTACTGCGGCTGACCGAACTGCTGCGTGACCTGCGCTGCGCCGGCCGTCGTAGATCCGAACGAGGCGTATCCGCCGCTGCCCTCTTGTTTGGGCAGGTTGCGGAACACCGGGTTACTGGTGGTGCGCACCGTGCACATCCCTTCTCGTGGCTCGCCGGGTGGATCCGGGTTTCTTGTACGTTGAACGTCCCGCACCCACCGCAAGTTCCCGTTCGTCGCTTTCGGGTCGGACAATTCGGACTCTACCGGTGCCGTGGGGACACCCGCCAGACGAGGCCGGTCGGCGTGGCGGTCAGGCCACCGACCGGGTGACCGTGAATTTGGGATTCCGGCCGACCACGTCGGTCGGACCGACGAGCCGCTGCAACCGGCCCCGGTATCCGAGGTGCGAGTTGTACACGGTCCACAACTCGCCGCCGGGCCGGAGGACCCGCCCGGCTTCGGTGAACATCTTCGACGCGCCACCGGTGTGGACGGCCGCGCCCACGTGGAACGGCGGGTTGCACAGGACGACGTCCTGGCTGTCGGTGGCGAGTGTGGACATGGCGTCGTCGCGCAGCGTGCGGACCCGTCCGTCGAGTCCGTTGGCGCGGGCGGTGGCGGCGGCAGACGCCACCGCGGCGGAGGACTGGTCGGTGGCGATCACCGACACCTCCGGGAGGAGCCGGGCCAGGCTGACGGCGAGAATGCCCGTTCCGCAGCCGAGGTCGACCGCGGCGCGGGCCCGGGGGTTCACGCGCGGAAGGAAGTCGAGGAGATACCGGGTCCCGATGTCCAGCTTGGGACCGGCGAACGCGGCCCCGTACGAGACGACGTCCAGCCCGATCTCGGCGAGATGATCGGTGACGGGATACGTCTGCTGCGCCACCTCCACCGGACCGCTCGCGATCAGCACCCGCGACTTCTGCCTGCCGAGGGTCGCGCGGACATCGGAGAACGAGCGCCCCAGCACGTCGTTCATGGCGGTGGAGATGTGCTTGTTGCGTCCACCCGCGTAGACGACGACGGACGGGTCGGCGTGGCGGGCGATCGCCTCGGCGACCTCGGTCAGTTCGCCGAGACTCCGCGGCAGCTGCATCAGCACGACAGTTGCGCCCGCGAGCAGCTCCTCAGAGAGCGCGCACGACCGGTACCGGTCGGCGAGCCCGACCGTCGCGGCGTTGGCGGCGAGCGCCAGTTCGCCGGTCAGCGGGTCCTGGTGCACGCGGATTCCGGTGGAGCCGTGCGTCGCCGCGGCGCCGAGGGTAAGCGCACCGTAGTGGTCGCCGATCACGGCGAGCGTCCCGGGGCACGCTGCCGACAGGGCCGCCGCGGCCTCGTCGAGGATCAGCCGGTCGGCGGCGTCGACGGCCGTCAGGTTGGGGGCCTCGACGTCGGGACGGCGGCGGAGGCGGGCGAACAGGGCGTCCCGGTCGAACACTTCGGAGTCGAGCACGTTACTGCGACACCCACTGCGCGACGTTGGCGACGGGTTCCCGGTGGGTGCGGAATCCGTTGACGGGGTTCTCGGTGTCGGGGTAGCCGAACGAGATCGCGCAGACGACCCTGCGGTCCTCGTCGAGCGAGAAGAAGTCGTGGATGAACCGCGAACTTCCCGCGACGGCGGCCTGCGGAATGGTCGCGACCCCGAGGCTCTGCGCGGCGAGGAGGAACGTCTCGACGTACAGGCCGCAGTCCACGGCGCCGTACGTGCCGAGTGCTTCGTGGGTGGTGACGATCGCGACGTGCGGCGCGCCGAACAGGTCGAAGTTCTTCATCGTCTGCTCGGCCGACGCGGCCCGGTCGCCGGGCGCGATGCCGACGCTGGAGTACAGCTGCATGGCGCACTCCCGGCGGCGTTGCTTGTGCTCGCCGACGTATTCGCGGGGCCACTCGAAGTCGGACTCCTGCGGGTGGGTGCGGACGTACTCCGCCAGCCCGGAACGGAACCGCTCGGTCCCCTCCCCCTCGGTGATCGCGACCTGCCACGGCTGCGTGTTGCACCACGACGGCGTCTGCTGCGCGAGCTCGAGGATCCTCTCGATCACGTCGCGCGGCACCTGCGTCGGTAGGTAAGCCCTGCAACTGATCCGCGCGTCGAGGAGCTGGGCCAGGGTCCGCTCGGCCAGGCTCGTGTCCGCTGTCGCAATACCGGTATCCGTCACCGTCGAATTCTCCTCGGGTCTACTCGTTCTCGAACACCGCTCTCTGTGTCGTGCGACCGCGATATGCTGGCGTCAGTGCACCGAGAAGGTGATTTCATTGAGTGTGCCACGACACCCGGAAAGCAGTTCCGGGCCGACCGACTCGGATCCGCAGGCTACCAAGCGGATCGTCGTGACCGACATCGTCGCGGAGCTGTCGTCGGAGGGATTCGACGACGCCCGCGAGATCGGCCGGGGAGGGTTCGGGGTCGTCTACCGCTGCCTTCAGACAGCGCTCGACCGCACGGTCGCGATCAAGGTGCTGTCCTCCGATCTGGATGGCGAGGACCGCGAACGCTTCCTGCGGGAACAGCGTGCGATGGGAAAATTGTCGGGGCATCCCCACGTGGTCGACATCCTGCAGTCCGGTGTGACGCGCAGCGGCAGGCCGTACATCGTGATGCCGTACCACTCGCGCAATTCGCTGGACGCCTGGATTCGCCGCGAGGGGCCGCTGCCGTGGAGTGAAACGCTGCGCGTCGGTGTGAAGCTGGCGGGCGCTCTGGAGACGGCGCACCGGCTCGGTACCCTGCACCGCGACGTGAAACCCGCCAACATCCTGCTCACCGGATACGGCGAACCGCAGCTCACGGACTTCGGCATCGCGCGGGTCACGGGTGGATTCGAGACCACGTCGAGCATGATCACCGGGTCACCCGCGTTCACGGCGCCGGAGGTCCTCCGGGGTGACGCACCGTCCGCGGCTTCCGACGTGTACAGCCTGGGCGCCGCCCTGTTCTGCCTGCTCACCGGGCACGCCGCGTTCGAGCGGCGGAGCGGGGAGCGGCTCGTCGCGCAGTTCCTCCGCATTGCGACGCAACCGGTTCCGGACCTGCGGGGCGAGGACATTCCCGACGACGTGTGCGCGGCCATCGAGCGCGCCATGTCCGAGGAACCGACCGACCGCCCGGCTTCGGCCGCGGAATTCGGCCAGGAACTCCGCGACATCGAGCGCAGGCACGGGCTCGACGTCGACGAGATGGCGCTCCCCGCGGCGGCCGACGAGTTCCCGCGCACCGAGCACACGGCGGCGCCGACCACGCAGTCCTCGACGTCCGGGCACAGTCGCAGCTACCGTCGGCGGTCGGGTGCCACTCCGCCGAGCGCCGCGGCCCGCTTCCGGCCGCCGACCCCGATGCGGTCCCTGGTGGAACGCACCCGTCTCCTGGATCTGCTCCGGCTGGGTCAGCGGAGGCGGTTGACGCTCATCCACGCACCCGCCGGTTTCGGGAAGAGCACGGTGGCCGCGCAGTGGCGCGACGTGCTCATCGAGGACGGCTCCGCCGTCGCCTGGCTGACGGTCGACAACGACGACAACAATGTCGTGTGGTTCCTGTCCCACCTCGTCGAAGCGATCCGCCGGGCCGAGCCGACCCTGGCGGACGAACTGGGGCAGGCGCTCGACGAGAACGGTGCCGAAGCGGAACGGTATGTGCTGACCTCGCTGGTGAATCAGGTCCACGACAGCAGGCGCCATGTGGTGGTGATGATCGACGACTGGCATCGCGTGACGTCGCCCGACACCATCGCCGCGATGGACTTCATCCTCGAGAACGGCTGCCACCACCTGCAGATGGTGGTGAGCAGCCGAAGCCAGGCAGGACTTCCGCTGGCCAAGATGCGGGTGCGTGACGAACTCGTCGAAATCGATTCCGTGGCTTTGCGCTTCGACCTCACTGAGTCGCAGCGGTTCCTGGTCGACCTCGGTGGACTGCATTTGGAGGACTCCGACGTGGAGGCGCTGGAGGAGACCACGGACGGGTGGGTCGCGGCGCTGCAACTGGCATCGCTGTCGCTGCGTGATCGCGCCGATCCCGGCGATCTCATCCGGCACATGTCGGGCCGCCACCATGCGATCGGTGAGTACCTGGCGGAGAACGTGCTCAGCACACTCGAGCCTGCGCTTCTCGACTTCATGCTGGCCACGTCCGTCACCGAGCGGGTCTGCGGCGACCTCGCCTGCGTGCTGGCGAACGTGACCCGCGGTCAGGCCCTGCTCGAACAGGTCGAATCGCGCGATCTGTTCCTGCGCAGCCTCGACGAGGACCGGGAGTGGTTCGAGTACCACCACCTGTTCGCCGAGTATCTCCGCCGACGCCTCGAGCGCGATCATCCGTCGCGCGTGGCGGACCTGCACCGCGCGGCCGCGCACTGGTTCGCCGACCACCACTACGTCAGCGACGCAGTGGATCACGCGTTGGCGGCGGGTGATCGCGACGTGGCTGTCGCGGTGGTCGAGGAGCAGGGCATGTACCTGGTGGAGCACTCGCGGATGGTCGCGCTGCTCGGCCTCGTCGACAAGTTGCCGCGGCCGCTGGTCGAGTCCAGTCCCCGCATTCAGATCGCGGTCGCGTGGGCGAACATCCTGCTGCAGCGGGTGGCGCCGACGCTGCGGTCGCTCTCGCTGGTCGCGTCGACCCTCGAGTCCTCGAAGCTGAGCGAGACCGAGCAGGCGGACATCCGCGTGGAGGCCGACATCGTCCGCGCCGTGATCGCGGTGTCGTCCGATCGCATCGCGGGAGTTCCCGACCTCATCGCGGAATGTCTGGCCCGCCCGGAAACCCTACGCGCGTGGGTGGTTTCGGCGGGGTCGAATCTCGCATCCGCCGTCGCGATCGCCCAATTCGATTTCGTGGAGGCACGCCGCCTGCAGGAGTGGGCCACCGGGTACCACCAGCGGACCGTCGGACCGTTCAGTACGATGTACGGGTACTCCTTCGCCGGCATCGCCGCGATGGAACAACTCGACATCGCCGCGGCCGAGGACAACTTCCGGCTGGCCGTGCAGACCGCGACGAAGTCGGCAGGCACCCACTCACATGCCGCACGACTTGCAGGCGCACTCCTCGGCGAGCTGATGTACGAACTGGGCCATCTCGACGAGGCCGAACGACTCCTCGACGAGAGCTACGAGCTCGGGCCCGAGGGCGGCATAGTCGATTTCATGATCGCCCGCTTCGTCACGGGCGCACGGCTGAAGGCGGGGCGCGGCGACGTCGTGTCCGCCGCCCGCCACCTCGACGAGGGCGCGTCCGCGGCGGCGTCGCTGGGACTTCCCCGGCTGCGGGCCCGGGTCGAGAACGAGCGGGTCCGGCTCGGTCTGCCGGCCTCGCCCCAGCCCCCGGCCACTGCCGGGAAGGCCAACCGCGAACCCGATTTCGGTTTCGCCGAGATCGTCGCGCAGCTCGACGACGCCACCGAGATCCGGAAGCAGTCGGCCGACGAGCCCGACGTCGCGTGTCGCCGCGCGGAGGAGTGGGTGCGCAGGGTCGAACGGGAGAGTCGGCCGAGGGCGGCCATGCAGGCCAGTCGCCTGCTCGTCGCATGCCTGGTCGCGGCGGGCCGGGTCGACGAAGCGAAGCCGGTGCTGGCGTCCATCGCCGCGACGTGTGCACGAATCGGCTTCGTGCGCTACCTGATCGACGGCGGACCGCGCATGGTGCCCGCGCTGACGGCACTCCTCGAGGACAAGCGAGCCGGCCGCTGGCAGTCCGACTGGCCGGATGTTCCGGAAGAGTTCCTGGTTGCGGCGCTGGAGACGCAGACAGCGGTCGAGAGTTAGCGTGCGCTTTCTTGACTAATTCAAGAAACGATGGTGCAGTGTGACCGTGAACACACACGAGGGCGGGAGACGGCCACCACCACGTCGCGTCCCGTGAGTGTGGTTCGATCCGCGACGTCGACTGTCCATCGGCGAAGCCTCTTGCCCGACAGCCAGTTCCAGATAACCCACAGCGACAGCCAGCAACGAAGGGATCCACTGTGAGCCGAGAGACCACTGCGAACACGGGCGACAAGCTCACCACGGCCGTAGGCGCACCCGTCCCCGACAACCAGAACGTCGTCACTGCCGGGCCCCGCGGGCCGCAGTTGCTGCAGGACGTCTGGTTCCTCGAGAAGCTCGCACATTTCGACCGCGAGGTCATTCCGGAACGCCGCATGCACGCCAAGGGTTCCGGTGCGTACGGAACGTTCACGGTCACGAACGACATCACTCGGTACACCAGCGCGAAGATCTTCTCCGAGGTCGGCAAGAAGACCGACCTGTTCGCCCGCTTCTCCACCGTCGCCGGTGAGCGCGGCGCCGCCGACGCCGAGCGCGACATCCGCGGCTTCGCGGTCAAGTTCTACACCGAGGAAGGCAACTGGGATCTCGTCGGCAACAACACCCCAGTCTTCTTCTTCCGCGACCCGCTGAAGTTCCCCGACCTCAACCACGCCGTCAAGCGTGACCCCCGCACGAATCTGCGCAGCCCCGACAACAATTGGGACTTCTGGACGTCGCTGCCCGAGTCACTGCACCAGGTCACCATCGTGATGAGTGACCGCGGTATCCCCTCGTCGTACCGGCACATGCACGGATTCGGTTCGCACACGTTCAGTTTCATCAACGCCGAGGGCGAACGCTTCTGGGTGAAGTTCCACCACCGCGTGCAGCAGGGAGTCGAGAACCTCACCGACGCCGAGGCCGAGGCCCTGGTCGGCGCCGACCGCGAGAGCCACCAGCGGGATCTCTTCGACGCCATCGAGGCCGGCAATTTCCCGAAGTGGAAGCTGTGCGTGCAGATCATGCCCGAGGCCGACGCCGACACGGTCCCCTACCACCCGTTCGACCTGACGAAGGTGTGGCCGAAAGCCGACTACCCGCTCATCGAGGTCGGCGAATGGGAACTCAACCGAAACCCCGACAACTACTTCGCCGAGGTCGAGCAGGCCGCGTTCAACCCGGCGCACGTCGTGCCCGGCATCAGCTTCTCCCCGGACAAGATGCTCCAGGGCCGGTTGTTCTCCTACGGTGACGCGCAGCGCTACCGCCTCGGTGTGAACAACTACCAGATCCCGGTCAACGCGGCCCGTTGCCCGGTGAGCAACTTCCACCGCGACGGTGCCATGCGGGTCGACGGCAACAACGGTGGCACCCTGCACTACGAGCCGAACAGCTACGGCAAGTGGCAGGAGCAGAGCCGGTACCGCGATCCCGCGCAGGGTGTGGGCGCGTTCGCCGACCGGTTCAACTTCCGCGAGGACGACGACGACTACTTCTCGCAGCCGCGCGTGTTGTTCAACAACATGAGCGACGAGCAGAAGCAAGTGTTGTTCGAGAACACCGCGCGGGCCATCAACGGCGCGTCGCAGCAGGTCGTGCAGCGGCACATCGACAACTGCACGCAATGCGATCCCGCCTACGGCGAGGGCGTCGCGAAGGCGATCTCCGCGCTGGGCTGAGAACACCCGGGTCCGCCGCGGCATATCGTGGACTTCCGGACTCTTTTCGTGGGAGGACTGATGACCGATCCGTCGCCGCAGGACGGGACACCCCGTTTCAGCGGTCTGTGTGCCCTGTTCGTCAACTGCACCCTGAAGCGGTCTCCCGAGGTGAGCAACACCCAGGGGCTGATCGACCGCAGCGTCGGCCTGATGGAGAAGGAAGGCGTCGCGGTCGACCAGATCCGGGCGGTGGACCACGACATCGCGACCGGCGTCTATCCGGACATGACCGAGCACGGGTGGCCGAGCGACGAATGGCCCGAGCTGTTTCAGCGGGTGCTGGACGCCGACATCCTGGTCCTGGCCGGTCCGATCTGGCTCGGCGACAACGGTTCCGTCACGAAGCAGGTGATCGAGCGACTGTACGGTTGCTCGTCGATTCTCAACGACAACGGCCAGTACGCGTACTACGGGCGGGCCGGAGGTTGTCTGATCACCGGCAACGAGGACGGGGTCAAGCACTGCGCGATGAACATCCTCTACAGCCTCCAGCATCTCGGTTACGTGATCCCACCGCAGGCAGACGCCGGATGGATCGGTGAGGCCGGCCCGGGCCCGTCGTATCTCGACGAAGGGTCGGGCGGCCCGGAGAAACGATTTCACCAACCGCAACACCACGTTCATGACGTACAACCTCATGCACGTCGCCGCGATGTTGAAGAAGGCCGGCGGGTTCCCCGCGTACGGAAATCAACGTTCGGAGTGGGACGCGGGTTGCCGCCCCGACTTCGCCAACCCGGACTACCGCTGATCCGTCCCACTCGAGAGGGAAGTCATGTGCCGATTGTTCGGGTTGTCCGCCGCTCCTCATCGCGTCCGCGCGTCGTTCTGGCTGCTGGACGCCCCGGACAGCCTCGCGCAGCAGAGTCACCGCGAGCCGGACGGCACCGGACTCGGCACGTTCGCGGAGGACGGAACTCCGATCGTGGAGAAGCAACCGCTCGCCGCATACGAGGACAAGGAGTTCGCGCAGGAGGCGAAGCATCGCTCTTCGGCCACGTTCGTCGCGCACATCCGTTTCGCGACCACGGGTGAACTGCTTCCCCAGAACACCCATCCGTTCGCCCAGGACGGTCGCGTGTTCGCCCACAACGGCGTGGTCGAGGACCTGCCGAAGCTCGAGACGGAACTGGGCTCCGATCTCGCGCTCGTTCACGGCGACACCGACTCGGAACGCGTCTTCGCTCTCGTGACCAGTCACATCGGCAGGAACGGCGGCGACGTCACGGCCGGCATCACCTCGGCCGCCCGATGGCTGGCCGACAACGTGCCGATCTACGCGCTCAACATCCTGCTGACCACACCCGGCGAATTGTGGGCGCTCCGGTACCCGGACACCCACGACCTGCTGTTCCTCGAGCGGCGCGCGGGCGGTCCGAGCGGTGGTCGCCACCTCCAGCACGCGAGCACTCCCGGCCGGATCCGTGCCAGGTCCGAGCATCTCGCCGAGTATCCGGCGGTGGTCGTCGCCAGCGAGCAGATGGACGAGGACCCCGGCTGGATGCCGCTGCAGTCGGGCGAACTGCTCCACGTCGACCGCGACCTCGGCGTCACTCGTGAAGTGATCGTCGATCGGCCCCCGCGCTACCCGATCCGTCTGGCCGATCTGGGCGCCCGCGCCGCGGCATCGCAGACGGAGAAATAGCCGACTCCGGTCAGAACTCCACCCGCACGTGCTCGGAGACGGGACGCGCCTGGCACGCGAGGATGTAGCCGCTCGCAAGGTCTTCGGGATCGAGGATCGACGTGTTCTCCATGTCCACCTCGCCCTCCACCACCGTGCATGCGCAGGAACCACATTCGCCTTCGCGGCAGGAGTACGGGACGTCGAGTCCCTTCGAGAGCATCACGTCGACGAGCGTCGCGGTTCGTGGCCAGCTCAGGTTGTGCGCTTCGCCGTCGAGTTGCACCTCCACCGTCGACGCCTCCCCCGTGTCCGGCAGTGAGTCGACGACGACGTCGGCGAACGGATCGCCGGAGAGCGACGTGAACACCTCGGCGTGCACGCGGTCGCGCGGCGTCCCCGCGAGCGCGAGCGCCTCGTGGATCGCGTCCATGAAGGGTCGCGGTCCGCACAGGTAGGCCCGGTGGTTCCGGAACCGGTCCGACAGAGTGGCCAACTGCCGCGGCGTCGGCAGACCCTGCACGCTCTCGAGCCAGTGCACGACTGTCAGCCGGTCGTCGTGGCGGGCCGCGAGCTCCCGCAACTCCCCGGCGAAAATGATCGACTTCTCGTCCCGATTGGCGTAGACGAGAACGACTTTCCCGTCGCCCTCGCTGAGCGCCGACTTGAGAATCGACATCACCGGGGTGATTCCGCTGCCCGCGGCGAACAGGATCAGGTCTTCGTCCAGGCTGGCCGGTGTGAACACCCCGGCGGGCGGCAGAACCTCGATCCGGTCTCCGACGCCGACGTTGTCGCACAGCCAGTGTGAGCCGTAGCCGCCTGCGGTGCGTTTGATCGTCACCTTCGGCAGGGCGTCGGTGAACGGCGAACTGGCCAGGGAGTAACACCGGGCGACGGATCCGGTCCGGTCGCTCGGGATACGCAGGGTCAGGAACTGTCCGGGCTTGTAGGCGAATTCGTGCCGGCGCTCGTCGGGGACGTCGAACACCAGCGACCGGGCGTCGGACGTCTCCTCCACGACAGCGGCCACGGTGACCACTACTGATCGCGAACTGCGTGGTGTTTCAACGGTCGTCATCGCGATGGTGCCCTCTCGCTACGGTAATTCGATCCTGCCGAAACTAGTGCAGATCGAGCGCGCCGGCCCCTGGCCTTCCCGCTGTGCGGGACCCGGATGCCCGCCGTCAGCCCCAACGAGACTGCCCGCCGTCCAGGGGGATGGTGGCCCCGGTGAGGTAGCCCGCGTCCTCGCTCACGAGGAACACGACGGCGCGTCCGATGTCGGTTTCGGCGTCGCCGACCCGTCCGAGCGGGATGCCCGCCACGAACTCCGCCGCCTCGTCCGGGTTCCTGTCCATCCATCGCTCGAGCGCCGGACTCTTGGCGTGCGGGGCGACGGACAGCACCCGGATGCCGTCCCGGCCCCACTCGCACGCCGCCGACCTGGTCAGCGAACGCATTCCCTCCTTGATCGAGCCGTATGCGCCGTAGTTGCTCGCGTCCCAGCGCACCGCCGCCGACGTGACGAGGTTGACGATGACGCCACCTCCCCGGGCCTTCATGTGCGGGTGACACGACTGCATCATGCGCAGCGTCGCGAGCGGCCCGGTGGCGAAGGACCGCTCGTACTCCTCGTCGACCACCGACAGGATCGGTCCCGGTGTGCAGTCGTTGGCGTTGTTGACCAGGATGTCGACGCCGCCGAACACGTCCACGGTCCGCTCGACGGCGGACGCGATGTCCGCACGCCTGCTGACGTCGCACACGACCGGCTCACTGCGGGCACCGAATCCCGCGAGCAGCCGGCACGTGGTGTGCAGTTTCGACTCCGTTCGCCCGGCGACGACGATCGCCGCACCCTCCTTGGCGAGGGCCGTGGCGATTCCCTGCCCGATCCCCTGCCCCGCACCCGTGATCAATGCGACCTTGCCGTCGAGCTTGCCCATGTCCACTCCCGTTCGCCTACTATCAAACCAAGCATTTGCTTGTTTCCGGCCCTAGTGCCGCTTTCACGCGATCAATTCGAGCGCCAGGCATCCTCGCGCTCCCTCACTCCGAAGGCTTCCCGTGACAAACCTCCCTCCCCTCGATTTCCATGGCCGGAGCGTCGTCGTGACCGGCGGAACCAAAGGCATCGGTTTCGTCGTCGCCGCGTCGTTTCTCGCCGCGGGCGCGAACGTGCTCGTCTGTGGCCGCTCCACGCCGGACACCCTGCCCGCACACGGTGACCGCACCGCCGCATTCCGGGCCACCGACGTCCGTGATCCGGCCGACGCGGCGGCACTGATTGACGAGGCCGTGACCCGATACGGCCGCCTCGACGTTCTCGTCAACAACGCGGGTGGCTCACCCGACGCGGACGCGGCCACCGTCTCGCCGCGGTTCGTCGAGAAGATCATCGCGCTGAATCTGCTGGCACCCTTCACCGTTGCCCAGGCGGCCAACGCGGTGATGCAGCAGCAGTCCGACGGCGGGGCCATCGTGAACATCGGCAGCGTCTCCGCTCACGATCCGCAACCCGGAACCGCCGCCTACAGTGCGGCGAAGGCGGGGCTCCTCGTGCTGACGAAAGCGCTTGCGCTCGAATGGGCTCCGAAGGTGCGGATCAATCACATCACCACCGGACTCATCCGCACCGAGAGTGCGGCCTCCGTCTACGGCGAGGACGGCGGCGCCGCCGTCACCCGGACCCTGCCGATGGGACGGATGGCTGTGCCGTCCGACATCGCGGGCGCCTGCCTGTTCCTCGCGAGCGCCCAGGCGTCGTACGTGAACGGCGCCGATCTCGCCGTCCACGGCGGCGGTGAATACCCGGCGCGGTACCTCGCGACCCATTTCTGACCCCGCCTCCCCCGCCGAATGTCACCCCGGTTCGGTTCACCTGCACCGGTGTGACATTCGGCGACGGCGGGCGACCGTGCTGTCAGCCGAACGCGGCGCGGGCCCCGGCGATCACCGGGCGGTCGTCCTCGACGAGTTCGAACGACGCATCACCCGCATCACCCCAGGCCCGCAACGTCGGCGCGTCGCCCGGGTAGACCGGTGCGGCGAATCGTCCCTCCAGCCGGACGAGGTCGGCCGGGTGGACGTCCAGCGCTCGGGCGAGTTCCAGCGTGCTCGCGGCGAGCGTGCACAGGCCGTGCATGATCGGCCGGGGCTGTCCGATCCGCTCGGCCGCCGCCGGGTCGATGTGGATGTGGTGCCGGTCGCCGGTCAGCCGGTACAGCGCCGCCTGGTTCCCCGCGGTCCGCAGAACAGCGTCCACGGCCGGTTCACCCTCGGGCCGAGACGGTTTCGCGGGACCTCGATCGCCGCCGAAACCGCCGGCGCCGGGCGCGAACAGCGACCAGGTGGCGACGAAGAACTCGGACTCGACGCGCACGTCGAACACGGCGGCCGAGCCCTTGTCCCACACCTCGCCGACCGACGCCGACAACGCGATCTCGCCGCGACGGGGAAGCGGCGCGAGCACCGTCAGTTCCTGCGATCCGTGCAGCGCCGTCTTCGTGTCGAACGCGCCCCGCGACCCCAGTTCGTCAGGCGCCCATTGGGCGAGGGTGAGAGCGAACGTGGGCAGCACCCGCAGATGCTCCTCGAAGACGAGGTCCAATTCGGTGGCCCGCGCACCCACCGACAGTGCGTACAGGATGGCGTCGCGCTCGTCGTAACTCACGGTGCGGGTGCCGAGGTCCTCGCCTCGCCACGCTCCTGCCGTCGTGCGTTCGGTTGTCGTCATGATCAGTCCTCTCTACCCAGGATCAGGCCGCTGGTGGGCACGGCGGTGCCCGCGGTCACCAGCACGTTGCCGATGCCGTCCGGTTGTGTCGTCGACGTTCCGCGGATCAGGCGAACTGCCTCGGCGATGCCGTTGACGCCGTGCAGGTAGGCCTCGCCGATCTGGCCGCCGTGGGTGTTCGCCGGGAGTCGGCCGCCGACCTCGAGATTACCGTCCCGGATGAAGTCCTTCGCCTCGCCGGGATCGCAGAAACCCAGTTCCTCCAGTTGCGGGAGGACGAGCGGGGTGAAGTGGTCGTAGAGGATCGCCGCCGAGATGTTGTCGGGCGCGAGACCGCTCTGCCCGTAGAGTTGCCTGCCCACGAGGCCCATTTCGGGTATTCCGGTGATGTCGGGCCGGTAGTAGCTGGCCATCATGTGCTGGTCCTTGCCGGAGCCCTGCGCGGCTGCCTTGACGATCGCCGGGATGGTGCGGAGGTCCTTGGCGCGTTCGGCGGAGACGACGACGAGGGCCTGGCCGCCGTCGGTTTCCTGGCAGCAGTCCAGCAGGTGCAGCGGTTCGGCGATCCACCGCGACTTCTGGTGGTCGTCGAGGGTGATGGGCCGCCCGTGGAACCAGGCGGCCGGGTTGTCGGCGGCGTGCTTACGTGCGACGACCGCGACCCGGCCGAAGTCCTCACTCGTGGCGCCGTACCGATGCATGTACCGGCGGGCGAACATCGCCACCCACTGGGCCGGCGTCGACAGTCCCTGCGGGGTCAGCCAGGCGTACGCCGCCCGGTCCGCAGTGCTGTCCATCGGGCGGTCGTGCTGCCCGAGTCCGTACCGCACACCGGACCGTTCGTTGAAGGCGCGGTAGCAGACGACGACGTCGGCGATGCCCGTCGCCACGGCCATCGCCGCCTGCTGGACGGTGGCGCACGCGGCGCCGCCGCCGTACCCGATGCGGGAGAAGAACTTCAGCTCGCCGATGCCCGTGTTGCGGGCGACGAGCACCTCCCCGTTGGTCTCGGCGGTGTACGTGGACAGTCCGTCGACCTCGGACGGGTCGATGCCCGCGTCGGCGAGTGCGGCGACGATCGCCTCGCACGCCAGTTGCAGTTCGCTGCGCCCGGAGTTCTTGGAGAATTCGGTGGCGCCGATACCGACGATGGCGGCGGCGCCCGACAGGGGGCTGGTCACAGGTCTCCTCGTGCAGGCCAGGCGACGACGACGGTGCCGGTGACGTGATCACCGAGGCTGTTCGCGCCGCGGACCTTCACGGTCACCAGGCCGTCGTCCTTCTCGATCACCTCACCGGTCAGGGTCATCACGTCGCCGGGGTAGTTGGGGGCACCGAGCCGCACCGCGATCCGGCGCAACGACGCCCGCGGGCCGGCCCAGTCGGTGACGAACCGTCCCACCAGCCCGTTGGTGGTGAGGATGTTCATGAACACATCCTTCGACCCTCTCGCCACCGCGAGTGCCGGGTCGTGGTGGACGTCCTGGAAGTCGCGGGTGGCGAGGGCGGTGGCGACGATCAGGGTGCGGGTCAGGGGGATCGTCAGCTCCGGCAGGTTCTCGCCGACGGCGACGTCCCCGTAGCCGCGGGCGGTGTCGACGGCTGCGGTCATGCGACCACCTCGACGCCGGCCGCCAGCTGCGCACCCAGACGTGCCAGGTCGGAACTCGCGCCGCCGAGAGTGGCGGCGAGTTGCTTGCCCCACAGCAGGTGCCGGTGCACCGGGTAGTCGGTGTCGACTCCGATTCCGCCGTGCACGTGCTGGGTGCGGTGAACCACGCGCTGACCGCCGTCGGTGGCCCACCACTTGGCCACCAGCACCGCGGTTCCCGGATCCTCGCCGTTCGCGAGGAGCCAGACGGCCTGCCACAATGTGACGCGCATGGCCTCGAGGTCGATGTAGCAGTCCGCGAGCTGATGGGTCACGGCCTGGAACGTCGCGAGCGGGCGGCCGAACTGGGTGCGGCCGTTGAGATACGTGACGGCCTGACGCACGGCACCCTCGCCCACCCCGAGCTGCGCGGCCGCGAGCGCGAGTTCCACCCGCTCGAGCAGCCACCGGACAGCGGTACCGTCCGCCGGACCGACCGGTTCCGCCGGGGCGGCGTCGAAGGTCAGGTTCGCGCAGATTTCGCGCGTGGTCGACTCCGCCTGCTGCGCAGTCACTCCCACCGCGTCCGGATCCACCAGGAACAACGCCGGACCGGTGTCGGTGGTCGCGGAGACGAGGACGCGCTCGGCGACGTGCGCCACCGGGACCGCGGCCTTGGCACCGTGCACCTGCCACCCACCGTCCACCTCGATCGCCGTCGTCGACGGTTCGCCCGCGACGTACGGTCCGAACTCCTCGAGCCCGACGGTGAGGATCAGGCTGCCGTCGGCGGCGGACGGCACGAGGGCTTCCCGCTGCTGCCGCGTCCCGAATTCGCTGATCGCGAGCGCGCCGAGGACGTGCGGCCACACCGGTACCGGCGCCACGTGCCTGCCCTGTTCCTCGAGCAGGACGTACAGTTCGGCGAGCCCCGTGCCGCCGCCCCCGAGGTGCTCGGGCAGGGCGATGCCGAGCAATCCCGTGCCGGCCAGTTCGCGCCACAGTTCCCGGTCGATCCGTTCGGCCGAGGACTCGACCTCCGTGATCCTCTCGGGCCGCGACCTGGCGGCGAACACGTCCGCGGCCAGTCCGCGGACCGCTTCCTGTTCCTCGCTGAATGTGAAGTCCATCAGTGTTCCTCCGATGCTGCGGGCCGGAATGCGGGAAGTGTGAGTTCCGGGTCGGCGTCGATCCAGTCCAGTTCCACCGGCATCCCGATGTGCACATCCGCGGGTTCGACACCCGTCATGTTGGCGATCAGCCGGGTGCCCTCCTCGAGTTCGATCACCGCGACGATCAGTGGGTAGTCGAAGGCGTCGATCTTCGGATGGTGATTGACGACGAACGTGTAGACGATGCCCCGCCCCGACGCGTCGACGGTGTCCCATTCGGTGGAGCGGCACTCCCCGCACATCGGTCCGGTCGGGTGCCGCAGCACACCGCAGGTGACGCACCGCTGGATGACGAGGCGGTGCTCGCGCGCGGCCGCGAACCAGAAGGCGTTGTCGTCGTTGAGTGCAGGCCGCGGACGCAGGGCGCGCGGTGCCGGGCGTTCGGCGGGCCGGAAGCGCAGGGTCCGCCACCGCTGCGTGCCGACGACCTCACCGTCGCCGGTGCGGTACGTCTTGAGGGTGGTGACGAAATGTCCGGCGCCGAGGCCCGTCTGCTTCTCCGCGGACACGGACTCGACCACCTCGGTCATGTTCACCCGGTCACCGGGGCGGAGTTCGGCGAAGAACTCCTGATCGGAATCGGTGGCGACGACGGACGTGAATCCCGCCTCGTCGAGCGTGGCGATCAATTCGGTCCACACGGCCGACGGGTCGGCGCCGGGCGGGTGCCACGGCGCCGTCGCGGCCGGTGGCGCGTGCGGAGTTGTCGTCGAGATAGACGGGGTTCGTATCGCCCATCGACTCGACCCAGTGCCGGATCATCGGCGTGTTCACGGGATCGGGACCCCAGGTGGCCGGAACGATCGTCCGTCCCTCGAAGGCGCGCAGCCGGGCGAGGAGTTCGCTCATTTCACCCTCTTCTCACGGACGAGTCCGAGGCCGAGGGTGCCCACCATGTCGCGGAGCACCTCGTTGACGCCGCCGCCGAACGTGTTGACCACGCTCTGCCGGGAGATCTGTTCGATCTGACCGGCGAGGATCGCGCCCGGTGAGCCCGGACGCAGCCGCCCGGCGGCGCCGAGGATCCCGAGCAGCGTGCGATAGACCTCGACATGGGTTTCGGTGCCGTACGTCTTGGTGGCACCGGCGTCCGCCCCCGACAACGCATCCCGCGCGACGGCCGCGGTCATCTTCCAGTTCAGCAGTCGCATCGCCTCGAGCTTCGCGTGAGTGCGCGCGAAATCCGTCTGCACCCACGGGATGTCGAGGACACCGTTCTCCCGGGCCCAGTCGAGGACCTGGTGCCACAGCCCGAGTGTACGTCCGCCCAGCGCCGCGAGCCCGATGCGTTCGTGGTTGAGTTGCGCGGTGATCAGCTGCCACCCGCCGTGGACGTCGCCCACGACGTCCTGATCGCCGACCCGGATCCCGCTGTAGTACGTCGACGTGACGGTCAGCCCTCCCACGGTGTGGATCGGCGACCAGCTGAAGCCGGGATCGTCGGTGGGAACGATGAGGATCGAGATGCCCTTGTGCTTGGATGCATTTGCATCGGTGCGGCACGCCAGCCACACGTAGTCGGCCGTGTTGGCGCCACTGGTGAAGACCTTGTTGCCGTCGACAACCCAGGTGTCCCCGTCGCGCACGGCCCGGGTCTGCAGGGACGCGAGGTCGGTGCCGGCCTCCGGTTCGGTGTAGCCGATGGCGAAGACGATGTCGCCGGCGAGGATGCCGGGGAGGAACCGCGCCTTCTGCTCCTCGGTGCCGTACTTCATCAGGGTGGGGCCGACGGTGTTGACGGTGACGAACGGGAACGGCAACCCGGCCCTCTGCACCTCGTCGAAGAACACGAACTGGTCTTCGATCGACCGTCCCTGCCCGCCGTATTCCACGGGCCATCCGATACCCAGCCAGCCGTCCTTGCCCAGCAGTCGCACGATGTCGCGAAAATGCTCGCCGCCGACACCCTCCTCACCCGCGACGCGCCGCTTCTCTTCCGGCAGCAGCGCCGCGAAGTAGGCGCGCAGCTCCCGCCGGAGTTCCCGCTGCGCGGGCGATTCCCTCAGATCCATCGGCGTTCTCCTCAAACGTGTGCGTGGCTGTCGCCACGTGTGTTCTGGACGCTAGCCAGCGCTCCCCCGCCTCACTGCCGATGTCTCGGTCAGCGGGAGGTGGTTGTCGCCGGTGCCGAATGTCCGCTGGAATGGTCGGATGGCCACCGGATTCGCTCTCACCGAACTCACCGCCCGCTATGCCCGAGCCGTCGACCGGCGCGAGGCGGCAACGCTCGCGTCGTTGTTCGACCCCGACGCGACGTTCGTCCTCCCGCCGGCCTTGACGGGCACCGGCACAGCATCCGAACTCCGCGGCGGCGACGTGCTCGCGTCCGCCGTCGTGGACGCGGTCTCGCATCTGCAGTCGACCCGGCACGTCGTCCACCAGCAGGTGATCGACGTGGACGGGTCGACGGCGTCGGGTGAGACCTACTGCACCGCGCATCACGTCTACTCCGGCCGAAACGGCTACCGTGACAACCGGATCGCGCTGCGATACCACGACCGGTATGTGCTCGGCGACACCGGCTGGCGGTTCTCCCGGCGCGAACTGATCGTCGACTTCAGCGAGGACGTGCCGGTCACCGTGCCGGACTGAGCCCCAACCTGGCCGAGCACTCGGCCATCTCGTCGATGACCTGGTCGAGCGACTGCACGTTCCGGGACGCCGACAGCACGAGCCGATTCGCGCCCAGTTCCCGGGACCGGTCGAGTGTGGCCTCGTCCAGCCGCGGCAGCGTGGCACCCAGCACGAGGTCGACGTCGGCGGGATCGCGGCCGGCGTCCGCCGCCGCCGCCCGCATCCGGGAGATCGCCCGGTCCAGGTCGTCGCCGGCCAGGCCGAGCGGCTGGAAGCCGTCACCCAGCCGCCCGGCCCGTCGTGCGGCCGCCGGGCTGTGTCCGCCGATGTAGAGCGGCACTCCCGAATCCCGGTGGGGTTTGGGCCAGCTCTGGGCGCCGCGGAAGGAGAAGTGTTCGCCCGCGAAGTCGACGGCGGTGGTGCCCGACCACAGCGCCCGCATCACCGCGATCGCCTCGTCGGCGACCGCGCCGCGCCGGTCGAAGTCGCCGCCGCAGGCCTCGATCTCCTCGCGCATCCAGCCGAGACCGAGGCAGATGCGGAGGCGCCCCGCGGACAGCCGGTCCAGGGTGGCGAGGCGTTTCGCCAGCACCACCGGGTGGTGGTTGGGCAGCACCAGCACGCCCGTCGCGAGACCCAGGGTCGTGGTGGCGCCGGCGACGAACGACAGCAGTTCCAGCGGGTCCGGCAGGCTGCAGTCATCGGGCAGGTGCGACTTCCCGGTGGGCGAGTACGGATAGGCACTCGCCGTGTCCGCGATGACGACCGAATGCTCGACGGCGGAGATCTCGTCGAATCCGAGCGATTCGGCGGCCCTCGCGAATTCGAGTATCCATTCGGGCTCGCCCGCCCGTCCCAGTTCGACGGGAACCACCACACCCAGTTTCATGTCACCCTCACCGTCACACGTGCAGGAATCGTTGCCGGCCGTGCGTGTGGAACTCCTGCTCCAGCGCGGCCTGCTCACTGTCGGTCATCTCGTGGTACTCGGGAACACCGCGTCCCACCCACCGGAAGACCGGATCGTCGCAACGCCAGCGCTGTTCCTGCAGCGTTCGTTTGAGCACCTTGTTCGATCCCGTCACCGGCAGGTCCGTCGACACCCGGACGAAGCGGGGAGCGGCCTTCGTACCCAGGTCGTCCTGGCTGCGGAGGAACGCGGCGAACTCCGCCGGATCGAAATCGGTCGGATCCGACACCTCGACGGCGGCCATCACCTGATCGCCCGACCGCGGGTCGGGGACGGCGTACACGCCGGTGGCGACCACCTTGGGGTGGCGGCGCAGAATCCGCTCCACCATCAACGCCGAGGTGTTCTCCCCGTCCACCCGGATCCAGTCGCCCTTCCGGCCGGCGAAGTAGATGAAGCCGGCCTCGTCGATGTACCCGAGGTCGCCCGTCCAGTACCAGCCGTGCCGGATGCGGTCCGCGATCGCGTCCTCGTTCTTGTAGTAGCCCTCGAATCGCGCCGCGCCGGCCTTGTCGACCATTTCGCCGATCGCCTCGTCCGGGTTGAGTACGCGACCGTGCTCGTCGAGCCGCGCCCGGGCCTTCTCCGCGCGGGTGTCGGGGTCGACGATGACGATGTTCTCGTTCGCGGGTCTGCCGAGCGCACCCTCGGGGGCGTCGGGGTCGAGCGTCACCGAACCGGCGCCTTCGCTCGAGCCGTACCCTTCGTACAGTTCGGCGCCGAACCGGCGGACGAATTCGGTCTTGTCCTCCGGGGAGGCCTCGGTCCCGAAACCGCGGACGAGCGTGTTGTCACGGTCGTCGGGTTGCTCCGGGGTGGCCATCAGGTACGCCAGCGCCTTGCCGACGTAGGTGAAGAATGTGGCGCCGAAGAACCGGACGTCGGGCAGGAACCCGGACGCGGAGAACTTGCGCGGCAGGCAGACGGTGGCGCCGTTGGCGAGTGCGGGCGCCCACAGCGCCATCAGCGCGTTGCCGTGGAACAGCGGCATGCAGCAGTAGTCGACGTCCTCCCGCACGTGGCCGTACTTCGCGGTGTTCGAGTACGCCAGCCGGGCGAGCCGGCCCTGACTGCACCGCACCGCCTTCGACGTGCCGGTGGTGCCGGACGTGAAGAGCAGCAGGAACAGGGTCGACGCGTCGATCGCGGGATCCTCCACCGGATTCGCGACCGCGTGGGCCGCGACGCGTTCGGCGTAGGCCGGGTCGTCGACGAGCAGGAAACGGTCGTCGGACAGCCCGAGGTCGAGACCGGCGAGCTGTGCCTTCCCCGCGGTGTCCGTGACGATCAGCTGGCAGTCGACGTACCGGATCTCGGCTTCGAGTTCCGCCCCGCGCCGCGTCGGGTTGATGCCGACGATCGTGGCTCCGGCGAGCGCGGCACCGCCCAGCCAGAACAGGAACTCGGGGGTGTTCTCGAGTAGCACGCCGATGTGGAACGGCCCCTCTGTCCGCAGCGAGGATGCGACCGCGCCGCATGCCGCACTCTCGTGGACCACCTCGTCCCACGTCCAATCCCGTTCCCGGGTACGGACTCCCAGCCTGTCGTCACCCAGCCGGTCGAGCAGCATCTCGGCGATCGTGGTGCGTTCCAACTCCATCTCTCCTGTCGACACGGTATGCACGCTCACGGCACGCGGAGCACGCAGTGGGTGCCACCGTAGATGGCCGTCATGCACTTGTTGCAGTGAATGCACAGACCGGGGTTGTGGGTCTCCTCCGTGATCCGGTTGACGAGGTCGGGTTCCCGCAGGAGTGCCCGTGCGACGGCCACGAACTGGAATCCTTCCTCCATCGCCAGGTCCATGGTCGCCTTGCCGGTGATGCCACCGAGTAGGACGAGCGGCATCGTCACGGCGGCTCTGATCTGGCGGGCGTCCTCGAGGAGGTAGGCGTCGCGGTAGGGGTATTCCTTCAGGAAGTGCTTGCCGACCAACCGGATTCCCAGTTTCGTCGGCTGCGGCATGACGGCGGCGAACTCACGGAGCGGCGCGTCGCCTTTGAACAGGTACATCGGGTTCAGCAGCGAACTGCCCGCGGTGAGCTCGAGCGCGTCCAGCGAACCGTCCTGCTCGAGCCATTGCGCCACCTGGATCGCCTCGTCCACCCAGAAGCCCCCGGGCACACCGTCGTCCATGTTCAGCTTGGCGAGGATCGCGATCCTGTCCCCCACGGCGTCGCGTACGGCGCGGGCGGTCTCGAGCGCGAACCGGGCGCGGTTCGCCAGTGATCCGCCGTACTCGTCCGTGCGCTTGTTGACCTTCGGGCTGAGAAAGGAGCTGATCAGGTAGTTGTGGCCGAAATGGATCTCCACGGCGTCGAACCCCGACTCCACCGCGCGGCGAGCCGCGTCGGCGTGTGCCTCGACGATCCGGGCGATATCTGCCGCAGTCGCCGGCTTGGAGAAGTTCTGGGTGGTCATCCGGAACGCGCGGGACGGGCCCAGCGCGGGATACCCGATGTACTTCGCGGCCGCGACCGGTCCCGCGTGGCCGATCTGCGCCGACACTGCCGCGCCCTCGTCGTGGATGGCGTCGGTCAGCTTCCGCAGGCCCGGCATCGTCTCGTCGGTCCACTGGATCTGGCCCGGCGACGTCCGGCCGTCGGGGGCGACGGCGCAGTACGCGACCGTCGTCATACCGACGCCCCCGGCGGCGGGTTGCCGATGGAATTCGATGAGCTCGTCGGTGACCAGACCCTTCGGAGTCAGCCCCTCGTACGTCGCTGCCTTGATCACGCGATTGCGCAGAGTGATCGGCCCGAGCTTGGCCGGGGCGAGCGGATCGACCTTCACTGTGGGCGGGTCGAGATCTATCGTCATAGTGTTCCTCCAGCTGCGATTCGCTGTCGAACGTAATGGCGCCGGGACGTCACGGATCGCGGCAGTCTCGCTGAGTGGTAACCACGTCCGGGCGCCCGTCACGGCGTGCCATGTTGTGTCGGTACGAGTGCCCGAGGACGAAAGGTCGCCTTGATGACTGCCCCTACAGATCCACAGTTGCACCTGGATCAGGTGATGTCGCGTCTCACCGGACCCGGTGGACGGTTCGAGCTCGTCGAGGAGGCTGTGCTCGGCACCCGGATGCCGGTGATGAAGAACCGTGGACGCTCGGTCGGCGAACTCCTCACCACGTCGCTCCGGTGGGGCGACCGCGACTACCTCGTCACCGCCGACCGCAGGCTGTCGTACACCGAGCACGCCGCGGCGGTCGCGGCCCTGGCGACGGCGCTGCGCGAGGACCACGGCGTCGGCAAGGGCGACCGAGTGGCGATCCTGGCCGCGAACACCCCCGAGTGGGTGATCGCATTCTGGGCCACGCAGGTTCTCGGCGCCATCAGTGTCGGATTGAACGGCTGGTGGGTTCCGCGGGAAGTCGAGTACGGGCTCGCCCACAGTCGCCCGAGCGTGGTGATCGCCGACGCGAAACGCGCCGAGACGCTCACCGCCGTCAGCACCGATCTCCCCGTCCTCACGATGGAGGACGATCTGCCTGCGATCTTCGCGCGGTACGCGGGATCCCCGATGCCGCACACCGACGTCGACGAGGACGATCCCGCCGCCATCCTCTACACCAGCGGCACGAGCGGCCGGCCCAAGGGTGCGCTTCACTCGCAGCGCAACATCCTGGCCGTCGTCGACTACCACCGCTTCAGCGACGCCGTGGTCGGCGAATTCAGCGGACGGCCCGTCGATCCGGCGGTACCGAGCCCGCTGCGCTACCTCCTGACCTCTCCCCTGTTCCACATCGCGAGCCTGCACAATCTGGTGATTCCGCGGCTGGCGACCGGCGGTGCCGTCGTCATGTACCAGGGCGGATTCGACGTGGACGCCGTGCTGCGTCTCGTCGAGCGCGAACGCGTCACCAACTGGGGCGCGGTACCCACCATGGCGTCGCGTCTCGTGGAGCACGACGACCTCGACCGGTACGACCTGTCGTCGCTCACCTCGTTCTCGCTGGCGTCCGCACCGTCGTCGGTCGCGTTCAAGGAACGGCTCCGGGAGAAGGTGCCGTTCGCCCGCAACGCGCTCGTGGACAGTTACGGACTCACCGAGTGCAGCACGGCGATCGCCGTCGCCACCGCCCCCGAACTCGAACAGTTCCCGGGCACGCTGGGGCGGCCCATCATCACGGTGAGCATGGAGATCCGCGATCCGTACGGCGAATGGCTGCCCGACGGCGTCGAGGGTGAGGTGTGCGTGCGCAGCCCGTTCGTGATGCTCGGGTACTGGGAGGACGAGGCCGCCACCGCCGCGGCGATCGCCCCCGGCCGGTGGCTCCGGACCGGCGACTACGGACTCGTCGAGAACGGCCGCCTGCGCCTCACCGGGCGGCGCTCGGATCTGATTCTGCGCGGCGGGGAGAACGTGTACCCCACCGAGATCGAGCAGTGCCTCGACGAACACCCCGACGTGCTCGAGTGCGCGGTGATCGGGTCGCCCCACGAGGATCTGGGTCAGGAGGTGGCGGCTGTCGTGGTGTTGCGACCGGGTGCCGTGACCACCGAGGCGGAACTGCGCGAGTACGCCGCGGATCGCCTGTCGTATTTCAAGGTCCCGACCCGCTGGCGGATCACCACGGACCTGTTGCCCCGCAATGCGACCGGCAAGATGGCCCGCCGGGACATCACCGTATGAACGCCGCACCACTGTGACATTCGGCGAACACAGACGGCGAACGTCAGCGAATGAGGTTGCCGAGGTCGACGGGAATCTGCGCCCCGGTGATGTATTTCGCCTCGTCGGAACACACCCAGGCGACGACGGCGGCGACGTCCTCCGGCTGGGTGATGCGGTAGGGCAGTGAGTTCTGGTAGATGGAGCCGAGCGTCGACGCGTACCGGGCGATGAGCGGGTGCAGGTCGCGCACCTTCATGCCGGTGTCCACACCCGCCGGGTGCACCGTATTGACGCGGATGCGGTGCTCCCCGAGTTCGTTCGCCATCGTCTTGGCGAGCCCGGTGATGCCATGCTTGGTGGCGACGTAGTGCCCGGTGAACGGCGTGCCCTTCAGCCCGGACACCGAACTCGTGAAAACGACGGCGCCGCCCTCACCCTGTTCGATCAGATGCGGAACCGCCGCCTTCGCGGTGTGGAACGTTCCCGTGAGGTTGACGTCGACCGTCTCCTGCCACTGCTCGGCGGTGATCTCCCACGACAACGCCCCCGAACAGATGCCCGCGTTCGCGATCACGACGTCGAGGCGCCCCAACTGCTCGATGCCGTCGGCGAGGGCGCGCGAGAGTCCGTCGAAATCGCGCACGTCCGCGGTGGCGGCGACGATCCGCCGGCCGGTGGATTCGACGAGCCGGACCGTCTCGGCCAGGTCGTCTTCCGTGGCGCCGGGATAGGCGGTGGACGCGAATTCGGTGCAGGCGTCGATCGCGATGACGTCGGCGCCCTCGGACGCGAACCGGACGGCCTCGGCGCGGCCCTGCCCGCGCGCCGCGCCGGTGACGAAGACGACCTGGTTCTCGAAACGGTCGGGTGAGGTCATTGTCTGTTCCTGATCATTGTCTGCTCCTGATCGGGGTCATCGTGGGCGGGGCACGGTCTTGTCGACGAACAGTCCCTCGACCGAGACGCACACCTCGCCGTCCGCGGTCCGGATGTCGCCGACGGTGGTGATCTTGCGACCGTCGACCGACATCAGCTTCCCGGTCAGGGTGAGTGGTTCGAACAGCGGCGTCGGGCGGTGGTAGCGGGTGCTCAACTGCGCTGTCATGCCGGCTTTTCCACCCCAGGCGTTGGCGACGCCGAGGACGTGATCGAGCAGGAGCGCGGACACGCCGCCGTGGACGTGCCCGGGCGGCCCCTGGTACGGGATGGTCAGCGTGACGGTGCCCCGGACCGATCCGTCGGACAGCCCCTCGAGGACCACGGGCGGCGCGAGCGCGTTCTCGGGTCCGGTGACGGGATCGTGCCGGGTGACGCCCTCGCCGTTCCACATGTCGATCAGCCGCTCGGCGACGGCGGGCGCGTGTTCCTCGAGGTGCTCGGCGATGCTGTTCAGCTCTTCCGCGACGCGGTCGAGGTTGGCGTTGCCGCGATCGGTCCGCAGCAGCGCGTCGACCACGCGCCGGGCGGCCTCGGTCGCCCGGTCGACGGCGGAACCATCGGGCGGTGACGTCAGCACCGTTCCCGACGGGCTGTTCTCGAACGTGGGGTGCGTACCGACGCTCACCCGCTCACCTCCATCGTCGCCTGGGTCAGCACCGGTTGCCCGTCACGGTCGGGGCACGTCGCGCGCAGGGTCAACCGGTCGCCGTCGTACCAGACCGCGGTCTCGACGGTCTCGCCCGGGTACAGCGAGCCCGCGAACCGCACCTCGTAGTGGCGCAGTCGCGTGGGATCGCCGTCCAGCATCCCGTCGACGACGGCCTTGCACACCACACCGTACGACGCGAGCCCGTGCAGGATCGGCCTTTCGAACCCGGCCGCGGCCGCGAATTCGGGGTCCGCGTGCAGCGGGTTGAGGTCGCCGCTGAGCCGGTAGAGCAGGGCCTGCGCCGTCCCGGTGCGCGACACCAGCACCTTGTCGGGTTCGCGGGCCGGCACCGTGGCCACCGACTCAGGTCCCGGGGAGCCGCCGAACCCGCCCTCATCGCGGGCCCAGATCTGCATCCCCGTGGTCCACAACGGGTTCCCGCCCGAGTCGGTGGCCGTCTGTTCGAGCACGATGACGGCAGCCTTGCCCTTGTCCCACACGTCCGCCACCCGCGAGGACACCCGGGCCCCACCTGACGGAGGAATGGGCGCGTGCACGGTGAGCAACTGTCCGCCGTGCAGGATCTTGCGCAGGTCGATGTCGATACCGGGCAGGCCCAGCCCGGACGCCGGTGCGTCGCCGGCCGAGATTCCCTGTCCCGCGACGAGCGCGAACGTCGGCAGCACCTGCAAGTCCTTCTCGTACACCCAGCGCAGTTCCGCGGGGTCCTGGGCGTTCCCGCCGGCGCCGAGTCCGAGGTGGTAGAGCATCACATCACGCTCGGTCCACGCCACGTCACGCACGGCCGGTTCCGCGGTCAGCGCGGCCTTCACGTCGATCGCCATGTCAGGTCACGCTCCCTTTCCGGGCGCGGGGTCACGCGGCAGACCCAGCAGTCGTTCGCCGATGATGTTGAGCTGGACGTTGGTGGTGCCGCCCGCGATCGACATGCACTGCGAGTTCAGGAACATCTGCGTAGCGGACGTGCGGGGCCGGTCGCCGAGCAGGGCGCGCGGTCCGGCCCAGTCCATCGCCACCTCCCACACCTGCTGGATGTGTTCGACGCCGAGCAGCTTCGCGACCGACGACTCGGCGCCCGGTTGCCCGCCCGCGATCGAGCGCAGGGTGGTGCGCAGCCCCATCAGGCCGCCGGACTGTGCGTCGCAGAGGACCTTGCCGAGCACGGTCAGCTGCTCGTCGTCGATGCCGCCGGGCAGCTCGCCGGCCAGCGTCAGCAGAGCCTCGCCGCCGGAGCCCAGCGAGGAGTCGTGCGACAGCGACACCCGTTCGTTGGCGAGGGTCGTGCGGGCGAGCTTCCAGCCGTCGCCCGGTTCGCCCACGAGGAGTTCGTCGGGGACGAACACGTCGTCGAGGAACACCTCGTTGAACAGTGCCTCGCCGGTGATCTCACGCAGCGGCCGGATGTCGAGGCCGTCGCTGCCCCTCATGTCGATCAGGAAGTACGACAATCCCTTGTGTTTGGGCACCGAGGCATCTGTGCGGGCGAGGCAGATACCCCAGTCCGCGTCCCGGGCCATCGACGTCCACACCTTCTGCCCCCGCAGCACCCAGCCGCCGTCCACCTTGGTGGCCCGGGTGGTCAGGCCGGCGAGGTCCGATCCGGCGCCGGGTTCGGAGAACAGCTGGCACCAGACGAGGTCGCCGCGCAGTGACGGGGGCACGAAGCGCTGCAACTGTTCTTCGCTGCCGTGGGCGATGAGCGTGGGTACCACCCAGTTGCCGATGATCATGTCGTGGGGCTTCAGCGCGGCCGCGCGCAGTTCCTCCGCGATCACGAGTTGTTCCACGGCGCCCGCCCCCCTGCCCCACGGTGCGGGGAGGTGCGGTGCGGTGTAGCCCTTCTCGGCCAGGTACGTCCTGCGCTCCGCGTCGTCCAGTGCGGCGGCTGGCGCGAGTTCCGCGAGCACGCCGGCGCGGATGCTGTCGGCGTCCGGAGGCAGGTCGATCCCGAGCACCCGACGGGCCCCGCCCAGGGTCGCGCGGGCCACGCGCCGCCGCCACGATGCGGTGGACCCGAGCAGGATCCGCAGCGACTGCGCCCGGCGCAGGTACAGGTGGGCGTCGTGTTCCCAGGTGTAGCCGATGCCGCCGAGCACCTGGATGCAGTCCTTGGTGACGGAGAACGCCGCGTCGGGTCCGGTTGCTCCGGCGACCGCGGCCGCGAGAGACGCCTCCGCCGCACTGCAGCGCGGCGCAGCCGTCGCGGCCCTGGCACTGCTTCCGGGATTCATCGCACGGGCCGCGTCCCACGCACAGACCCGGGCCTGTTCGGCGAGGCAGAGCATGCGGGCTACCCGGTGTTTCACCCCCTGGAACTGGCCGATGGGGCGGCCGAACTGGTGGCGCACCTTGGCGTAGTCGGCGGCGGTGGTCACCGCCCAGTCGGCGACACCCGAGGCCTCGGCGGCGAACAAGGTGGCCGCCAGATCGAGAACACGCTGCGAATCGATGTGCAGGACATCGCATTCGGCGATCTCGAGGCCGCTCACCGAAGCGGTCGCGTTGCGGCGCACCACGTCGTGGCTGGGCAGGTCGGTCACGTCGAGCCGGTCGCGGGCGAGCGCTACGAACGCGGTCTCGTCGCCGTCCCTCGCCGCGAGCAGGAACAGGTCGCCCACCTGCCCGCCGAGGACGTACCCGGACTCACCGTCCAGCGTCACCACTCCGCCGTCCCGGACGAGCCGCAGCGAACCCGGCTGCAGGGCCACGGCGCCGAGGGCCGAACCGTCGGCCAGCCCGGAGAGCTCACCCGTGCGCCCGGACTCGTGCAGGACGGCGCCGAGCAGCACGGTCGGGAGGAAGGGACCGGGCAGCAGGACCCGGCCCAGTTCCTCGGTGACCACTGCCAGTTCCACCAGCCCGCACCCCGCCCCGCCCACGTCCTCGGGCAGGTGGAGTCCCAGTACGCCCAGGTCCGCCAACGACTTCCAGAACAGCGGTCGCTGCTCGGTCTTGGCCTCGACGGCCCCCCGGAGCACGGCCGGGGTCACGGTCCGTGTGGCCCAGCCCCGCACCGAGTCGCGCAGGTCGCGCTCTTCTTCGGTCAATCCCATTGTCATGTCGGCCTCGTCGATCGTTCGGGGTCAGATGCGTTCGATGATGGTTGCGGTGGACAGCGCGCCACCGGCGCACATCGTGACCAGCGCGGTGGAGGTGTCGGAGCGCTCCAGTTCGTGCAGGGCGGTCGTGATCAGCCGGGCCCCGGTGGAGCCCACCGGATGTCCGAGTGCGATGGCCCCGCCGTTGACGTTCACCTTCGACATGTCGGCTCCGTGCACCTGCGCCCACGACAGCACGACGGACGCGAATGCCTCGTTGATCTCGACGAGATCGATGTCGCCCAAAGACATTCCGGCGCGCTCGAGGACCATCCGCGTCGACTCGATCGGCCCGTCGAGGTGGTAGTACGGGTCGGAGCCGACCATGCCGGACGCGACGATCCTCGCGCGCGGCCGCAATCCGAGTTCGCGGGCACGGCCGCCGTCCATGAGCAGGACGGCGGCGGCGCCGTCGCTGATCTGGGACGAGTTGCCCGCGGTGTGGATGTGGCCGTCGATCACGGGCTTCAGGGCAGACAGGGCCTCTGCGGTCGTCTCGCGCAGTCCCCCGTCCCGGGTGACCACCGCGAGTTCACCGGTGGGTGCGCCGGACTTGTCCACGACGGGAGCGGTGACGGGAACGATCTCGCGGTCGAACCGTCCTTCCGCCCAGGCCCGGGCGGCGCGTCGCTGCGACTCGAGCCCGAACGCGTCGACGTCGCCGCGCCCGAGCCCGCGCCGGTCGGCGATTCGCTGGGCGGACGTGAACTGGTCGCCCATGTCGATCGCCCAGTCGTCCGGGTACGGGTTGCCGGTCTCCGGTGTAACGGCCTGGCCGAGGAACACCCGGCTCATCGCCTCGACACCGCACCCGATTCCGGCAGAGATCTGGCCGGACGCGACGAGACCCGCCACGACGTGCACGGCCTGCTGGGAAGATCCGCAGGCGCAGTCGAGCGACGTGGCCGCCGTCGCGTACGGCAGTCCCGCGTGCAGCCACGCCTGCCGGGTCACGTTGTTGGACTGCTCACCCGCCTGGGTGACGCATCCACCGACGATCTGCCCGATGTCCGCCGGGGCGACACCGGCCCGTTCGAGGACACCCCGCTGTGCGGCACCGAGTAGTTCGGCCGGGTGCAGTCCGGACAGTGCCCCGCGCCGGCGCCCGATCGGTGTCCGTGCCGCGTCGACGATGACGGCATTGCCCATGTTCTACTCCTCGGATTCTTCTGACTCACGGACTCAGCCGCGGCTCATAATTGGAATTTATTCTATTTCTGAGAAGACATCAATACCGTTTGCCGTGCAAACAAACCGTCATCGCAGGTCAGACAGACGGAATGAATTTCACTTCACGGTCGCGGACGCGCCGGCACCCGGACCGACGAGCGTCAGCGGTGCGACAGGTTGACGAGCAGGAGGTCGCAGGCCTTACGAATGTCGGAATCGGCGTCCGGAATCGAGACGCGGCCGTTGAGGCAGGACTGGATCACGCCGAACCACAACTGCACCAGCAGGCGCAGTGCCGTCAGATCTTCCTCGGTCGGGTGTTCGATCCCCGCGGCGTCCAGCATGATCTGCCGGAATGCCCGGTCGACCTTCCCCGCGTCCGGCACGGACGCGACGTTGGCGGTGCTCGTGGACTGGATCATCGCGGTGGACAATGCGGGCCGGCGCAACAGCCCGCGGGTGGCGCGGACCAGAACGTTGTACACCGCATCCTGCGGCGATTCGCCGGGGGGCGCACTCTTCTTGAACCCGGCACCCATCCGGTCGATCTGATCGACCATCACCGCGACGAACAGATGCGTCTTCGACGGAAAGTACCGGTACAGCGTCCCGATCGCGACGCCGGCACGTTTGGCCACCTCGTGCATCTGGACCCGGGCGAGTTCCTTCTCGGTGGCCAGTTCGATGGCGGCCTCGAGCATGCGGACGTGGCGGGCCCGCTGTTCCTCCGAACTCGGTTCGGCAGCGTCCCGCACTTCGGCGATTCTCGGCACCCTCGATCCCCCTTCACTCCGCACACAGCCCCGGATCCGGTGTCGATTCTCGCATTGGATCGGGAAACCATCGAATTTCGTCCGGTGAGTGGGACCGCACGTGCCGCAGGTCGCCCGGATGCGATTGCGTGAACCCCACGACTGGACCGCCAGTCTCCACAGACCATCAACGGAGGAAACGACGATGCAGGACTGGACAACCGAGTGCGACGTGCTGGTGGTCGGTTCGGGGGGCGGCGCGCTGACCGGCGCATACACGGCCGCTTCGCAGGGATTGCGCACCCTCGTCCTCGAGAAGACCCCACTGTTCGGCGGCACGTCCGCGTACTCCGGCGCCGCGGTGTGGCTGCCGGGCACCGCCGTGCAGGAGCGCGCCGGCATCGGCGACTCCACGGACAAGGCGCGCACGTACCTGCGCGCAGTGGTGGGCGACGAGGAGATCGACCGTCAGGAGGCGTACGTCGCCACCGCGCCCGACGTCGTCGACCTTCTCGAACGCGATCCCCACATCGAGTTCGAGTGGCGCGCGTTCCCCGACTACTACAAGGCACCCGGCCGGATGGACTACGGTCGCGCGATCAACCCGCTGGACCTGCCGAGCGACGAGATCGGGGACCTGCGCGAGGTCATCCGGCCCGAGGCCGACGTCGACCGGGCCGGGGAACCGCATCCGGAGGGAACGCTGAACGGTGGCCGCGCCCTGATCGGCCGCCTTCTCATGGCTCTGCACGGCACCGGGCACGTGGAACTGCGCACCGAGACCGCCGCGCGCTCGCTGATCGTCGAGGACGGACGGGTCGTCGGCGTCGAGGCGACGAACGCCGCCGGTGAGACCGTCCGGATCCGGGCGACGCGCGGCGTGCTGCTCGCGGCAGGCGGAATCGAGGGCAACGCGGCCCTGCGCACCGAGAACGGAACACCGGGCCGGGCGGCCTGGAGCATGGGCCCGCGCGGCGCGAACACCGGCGACCTCCTGCGGGCGGCGGTGGAGATCGGCGCGGACACCGCACTACTCGACGAGGCGTGGTGGTGCCCCGGGGTCGAACTTCCGGACGGCTCCGGCGCTTTCATGGTGGGCGTGCGCGGCGGCATTCTCGTCGACACGTCCGGAGAGCGGTACCTCAACGAATCGCTGCCGTACGACCAGTTCGGCCGAGCGATGATCGAGCACGGCAGCAGCAGTTCGTATCTCGTGTTCGACTCGAAGGAGGGCGGGCCCGTGTTGCCTGCCATCTCCATTCCGAACATCTCCGCCGAGAAGCATCACGCGGCGGGCACCTGGGTCTCGGCCGACACGATCGAGGAACTCGCGGAGAAGATCGGCGTCCCCGCAGACGCACTGCGCCGCAGCGTCGAACAGTTCAACGACTTCGCCAAGCACGGCGTCGACGAGTCCTTCCACCGGGGAGAGGACCCGTACGACAACTTCTTCTGCCCTCCGGGCACGGGTGCGGACGCACCACCGAACCCGGCACTGAGCCCGGTGTCGCAGGGCCCGTTCCACGCGGCCCGCATCGTGCTCAGCGATCTCGGTACCAAGGGCGGGGTCCGGACCGACGCCGACGCCCGGGTCCTGCGCGCCGACGGCACACCCATCGACGGACTGTATGCGGCCGGTAACACGAGCGCGTCGCTCAGCGGCCGGTTCTATCCCGGCCCGGGTGTGCCGCTCGGAACCGCAATGGTCTTCTCCTACCGGGCAGTTCAGCACATGCGGAGCTGACTACACGAGGTTGTCCTCCACCGGGAGCCCGAACGCGCCCCTGCCGAACAGGGCGAGGGCGCGTTCGGGCTCGTTGGCCACGTGCACGCTGCCCGCGTGGGCGTCGCGCCACGACCGTTCGATCGCGTTGCCGCGGGACAGCGAACTTCCGCCGGCGGTCTTGAACAGCAGGTCGATCGCGTCGAGGGCTCGCTCGGTCGCGCGAACCTGATCGCGGCGCACCCGCAGGCGCAGACCCATGGGGAGTTCGTCACCGGCCTCCGCCAGTTCCCACAGTTCACGCACGTTGCGATCCATCTGCAGTATCGCGGCGTCGATCTCGGACGACGCCCGGGCCACCGCGACCTGGGCGAACTGGTCGTCGACGAATCTTCCGCCACCGAGGCTGAGCCGCACTCGTTCCCGCATGAACGTCAGATAGCGTTCGTAGCATCCCGCCACGACTCCCACTCCGGGGGCGGCGACGGCCGTGGTGAAGAGTGTGGCGAACGGCAGCCGGTACAGCGGTCCCCGGTTCACCTTCTGTCCGGGTCCGCGCAGTTGCGCCGTCTCGTAATTCCTCTTGATCCGGTAGTCGGGAACGAACACCTCCTCGGCGCTGATCTCGTTGCTGGCGGTGCCGCGCATCCCCACCACGTCCCAGACGTCGTGGATGCGGTAATCCGACCGCGGCACCAGCGCCGTCATGAAATCGACCGGGCGGCCTTCGGTCCCGACCACCATCGCGCCGAGCAGCGCCCACGACGCGTGCTCGCAGCCCGAGGAGAAATGCCAGTCCCCCGTCAGCCGGTAGCCGCCCTCGACGGGGACGAGCCGCCCGACGGGTGCGTAGGCGGACGACACGAGCACCGAATCGTCGTGGCCCCACACGTCACGCTGCGCCCGGTCGTCGAATAGGGCCAGGTGCCACGGGTGCACCCCGAGCACGGACGCCAGCCAGCCCGTCGAGCCGCACACACCGGACACGGCGCGCACCACCTCGTAGAAGTGCACCGGATCGCTTTCCGTGCCGCCGTACCGCCTGGGCTGCAGCATCTTGAACAATCCGGCGTCGCCGAGCTCACGGATCACCTGTTCGGACACCCGCCGCGACTCGTCGACCTTGTCAGCGCGTTCCGCGATCATCGGCAGCAGGCCGCGGATCGATCTCAGGACCTCGTTCGTCATCTGTCGGAGGGTAGGGCGATCACACCCGTGCGTGGACAGGCGTCTCGCTCAACGGGAAACGCCGCCCCACCGCCCGGTCCCGTCCAGTGGGACCACGTCATGCGGGCCGTCCACGCTCACTTAGCGTGCAGGGCACCGCACAAGCCCAGGAGAGGACGGGACGCATCGTGACCACCCAACAGTCCGAGACAGTCGAGGTACGCGAAATCGACGCGGGCGCAGCGCCCACCCGATTCGCCCGTGGATGGCACTGCATCGGATTGTCCGAGGCATTCCGGGACGGCAAGCCCCATTCCGTCGAAGCGTTCGGGACCAAGCTCGTCGTCTTCGCCGACAGTGCGGGTGATCTCGCCGTGCTCGACGGCTACTGCCGGCACATGGGCGGCGACCTCAGCCAGGGCACGGTCAAGGGCGACGAGGTGGCGTGCCCGTTCCACGACTGGCGGTGGGGAAGCAACGGCCGGTGCAAGAAGATTCCGTACGCGCGCCGGGTTCCGCCGCTCGCCCGGACCCGGTCGTGGCACGCGCTCGACCAGGACGGGATGTTGTTCGTGTGGAACGATCCGGAGGGCAATCCGCCGCCCGCGGACGTCACGATTCCCCGCATCGAAGGCGCACTCGACGACGAGTGGACGGACTGGGTCTGGTATCGGACCACGGTCGACACCAACTGCCGCGAGGTGGTCGACAACATCGTCGACATGGCGCACTTCTTCTACGTGCACTACTCGTTCCCCACGTACTTCAAGAACGTCTTCGAGGGCCACGTCGCCGGCCAGTTCATGCGCGGGCAGGCCCGCGACGACATGCGCCCGCACGCGTCGGGTCAGCCCAAGATGGTCGGAAGCCGCTCGGATGCGACGTATTTCGGCCCGTCGTTCATGGTCGACGACCTGACGTACCGCTACGAGACGCACGACGTCGACTCCGTGCTGATCAACTGCCACTACCCTGTCAGCGCCGACAGGTTCGTGCTGCAGTACGGCATCATCGTCAAGAAGTCGAAGGACCTCGAAGGCGACGCTGCCACCGAGATGGCGAAGAATTTCGGCACGTTCATCGCGAAGGGTTTCGAGCAGGACATCGAGATCTGGAAGAACAAGACCCGCATCGAGAATCCGCTGCTGTGCGAGGAAGACGGCCCGGTCTACCAGCTGCGACGGTGGTACGAGCAGTTCTACGTCGACGTCGATGCGGTGACCCCGCAGATGACCGAGCGGTTCGAGTTCGAGCTCGACACCACCCGGCCGGTCGAGTCGTGGAAGAGGGAAGTCGAAGAGAACCTCGCACGAAAGGCGCGCGAAGCCGATGCAACCGCTGCAGTGCACTGAGTGCGGCGCGAGCGTCCTGGTCCAGAAGAACAGCTGGGAACACACTTCCGTTCAGTGGGACGACGCGGCCCGCGCCCGGTGCCATGAGATCGGCAGCGCCGGGCCGGGGCGCCCCGGTACTCCCCGGAAAGGATGTTCGGCGCTGACGGCGTCGATCACCCGAGCCGCGGAGGCGGGCGTCGTCCCGGTGCGCGATCCCGACCCCGTCCCGACCCCCGTCGTCGCCCACTGAACAATTTCCGGAAGGACACAACATGATCGACACCGAGCACTACGGTCCGTGGGCCGTGATCGCAGGCGGCTCCGAGGGTGTGGGCGCGAGTTTCGCCGAGGAACTGGGCCGCGCGGGGATCAACCTCGTGCTGATCGCCCGTAAGCCCGGGCCGCTCGAGGAGACCGCGGCCACGGTCCGCGCCCATGGCGTCCTGGTGCGCACACTCGCGCTCGATCTCCTCGATCCGGATGCCCTCGACCGGATCCGCACGGCCACCGACGACGTCGAGGTCGGGTTGCTGATCTTCAACGCCGGGGCCAACAGTTACGGACACGAGTTCGTCAGCGGTGACCTCACCGGCTTCCAGCGTGTCATCGACCTGAACATCACTTCGCAGCTGCACCTTTCGCAGCATTTCGGCGCGAGGATGAAGGACCGCGGCCGGGGCGGCATCGTGCTGGTCGGTTCGCTGGCCGGGTACCTGGGTTCGGAAGACCAGAGCATCTACGCCGCATCCAAGGCGTTCGGCCGGATCTTCGCGGAAAGCCTCTGGCTCGAACTCGCGCCGTTCGGCGTCCACGTGGTCGAACTGGTCCTCGGCGTCACCCGCACGCCGGCGATGGTCCGGGCGGGCCTGAACTTCGATCTTCCCGGAATGAAGGTCGCCGAACCCGAAGACGTTGCCCGTGAGGGGCTCGCACACATCGCCGACGGCCCGGTCTGGGTGGCGGGCGGCAACGACGACGCGGTGCGCAAGCGCAGCGGTTTCCCCCGCGACGCACTCGTGCGCGGGGCAGCCGAGGGTATGCGGAAACTTCTGGGCCGCCGGTAGCCGCGGACGTCAGAGGGTGGTGACGAGTCCGCCGTCGATCACGAAATCGGAGCCCGTCACATTGCCCGCCCGGTCGCTCGCGAGGAACACGACGAGATCCGCCACCTCGTCCGGGCGGGTGAACCGGCCCGTGACCGCCTGCTCCGCGACACGCTCCGCCACTGCCTCCGGGTCACCGCCTGCGGCGCGCGCCACCGTGGCGGCGACCCCGTCGTCGCCGAGCCAGAGGGCGGTCGACACCGGACCGGGGCTGACGGTGTTCACCCGAATACCCAACGGTCCCACCTCTTTCGACAGGGCCTTCGAGAAGTTGGTGAGCGCGGCCTTGGACGCGCAGTAGTCGATGACGGTGGGGTCGGGCAGGAAACTGTTGACCGAACTCGTGGTCACGATGCTTCCCCGGCCCGCCGCGATCATCGTGGGCAGGGCGGCGCGGATCGTCCGCACCGCCGACATCAGGTTGAGATTCATCGTCGTGATCCAGTCTTCGTCGGTCACGTCGAGGAAACCGGTCAGTCTCGGGTGGGCGGCGCCGACGTTGTTGACGACTATGCCGAGACTGCCCCGAGCAGTGGCGGCGGCGACGAGTTCGCCCGGACCGGTGGGGGTCGACAGGTCGACGCTCACCGCCTCCACTGTTCCGCTGCGGACGAGTTCGTCCAGTTCGGGGCTGGGCGAGCGCGCCCCCGCCACCACGAACGCACCTTCCGCGGCGAGCGCCCGGGTGATGGCGAGCCCGATACCCTTGCTGGCTCCGGTGACCACGGCGACGGTGCCACGTAAGGCGAGATCCACGGGGTTCCTCCTGACGACGGCGGAGCGTGCACGGACGAGCGGAACATCCCCCTCCGATCACGCTAGCCGAAATGATGCCGACCGCGCTGCAGGCGAGTAATCTCAGCGACGAAGGGCCAGGCCACGGCGTTGCTCTCGTACGGCGATGCCTGTCGTCGCACGACTACACCTGGCGCGCAGGCCCCTTCACCCCTAACCACTGTGTTCTTTCCTGACTCGGGAGACGAGTGATGCGACTTCTTCGCCTTCGAACCGCCGTTGCCGCGTGCGCGATCGCGGCTGCCGGCACGCTCACTGTGGGGGCCGGACCGGCCCTCGCCCAGGATCTGCCGACGGTGGTGCTGGTCCACGGCGCGTTCGCCGACACGACCAGCTGGGATGCGGTGGCCGCGGAACTGCGCGGCCGAGGATACGAAGTCGTGGTGCCCGACAACCCGTTGCGCGGACCGGCATACGACTCCGCCGCCATCGAAAAGGTGCTCGCGGACATCCCGGGGCCGGTGGTGCTCGTCGGTCACTCGTACGGCGGCGCGGTCATCACCAATGTGCATTCGCCGAACGTCGAGGCCCTCGTCTACGTGGCGGCCTTCGCCCCGGCGCAGGGCGAGCCGGTCATGCTGAACCTCGATCCGATCCGGTTCCCCGGCAGCCAGCTGCTCCCGCCGGTGCTTCAGGTGAAGGTCGTCGAGAACGATCCCACCGGAATCGCCGGGAGAAACCTCGACGGTTACATCGACCCCGGCCGATTCCACGAGGTGTTCGCCCAGGACGTCCCGGACGCCACGGTCGCCGACATGATCGCACACCAGAAGTCGGCGGCACTCGTCGCGAACCTCGAACCGACCGCCGATCCGTCGTGGGCGTCGACCCCCAGCTGGGCCATGGTCGCTCAGAACGATCGCGTGATTCCGGCAGCCGCTGAGCGGTTCATGGCCACGCGCGCGGGGGCCCGGATCACGGAAATTCCCGCGTCGCACGCCGTCCTGGTGTCCCAGCCCGGCGCGGTCGCGGACCTCGTGGTGCAGGCAGACCAGGGAACTCCGTAGCGGACCGCCGTGAACGCGCCCGGACAACCGGCACCGAACAGCAGGAGCCTCGCCCACCGCGTCCAGAAGATGGTGGGGCGTGATCCGCACGAGGAACACCGTGCGGCAACGCCGTTGGAGCTGCTGTTCGACCTGACGTTCGTCGTCGCGTTCGGCGTCGCAGGCGATCAGTTCGCGCACCTCGTCGCCGAAGGACACGTCGCCGCCGGGCTGGCGGGATTCGCGTTCGCGATGTTCTCGATCATCTGGGCGTGGATCAACTTCTCCTGGTTCGCGTCGGCCTACGACACCGACGACTGGATCTACCGGGTCACCACCATGATCCAGATGATCGGCGTCGTCATCCTGGCGCTCGGTATGCCTCCGATGTTCGCGTCCATCGACCGCGGAGTCGAACTCGACAATTCCGTGATGGTGTCCGGGTACATCGTCATGCGGGTCGCCATGGTGTTCCAATGGCTGCGCGCCGCCAAACACGACCCCGAGCACCGTTCCGCGTCACTGACGTACGCCACGACGCTCGTCATCGCGCAGATCGGCTGGGTCGCGTTGGTGATCGCTCCCCTCACCGTCGAGTACGCGTTCGGCCTCGGCGCGATACTCATACTCGTCGAGCTGACCAGCCCCGTCATCGCCGAACGGTACAAGGGCGGAACACCCTGGCACGCACACCACATCGTCGAGCGTCACGGCCTGCTCGTCATCATCACACTCGGCGAAGGTGTGATCGGCACCGTGGCATCACTGTCCGCCGTGGTCGAACACCAGGGCTGGACACTGGACGCGGTACTCGTCGCGGTCGCGGGCATCGGACTCACGTTCGGACTGTGGTGGGTGTACTACACCCTGCCGTCGGCCGAGGTGCTCGAGGTGTACCGCAGCCGGTCGTTCGTCTGGGGTTACAGCCACATCGCGCTCTTCGCGTCGCTGGCCGCGGTGGGGGCCGGACTACACGTGGCGGCGTATTACATCGAACACGCCTCCCATCTCGGCGGGACGGCGACGGTGCTCTCCGTCGCCGCGCCCGTCGCGATCTTCCTCGCGGGCGTCTACGCGCTGTACACGTATCTGCTGCGGGTGCCCGACCCGTTCCACATCCTGCTCCTCGTCCTGACCGCGGCCACGATCGCGCTCGCACTGGTGCTGGCGGCGCAAGGCGTGTCGATGGCGTGGTGTCTGATCGTGGTGATGCTGGCACCGGTCGTCACGGTCGTCGGATACGAATTGCTCGGACACGCGCACGAGGCCCGGGCGCTCGAGATCGTCCTCGGGCGCGCCGACACCGGCGCCGGCGAGGAGTACTAGGGCGTGTTTCAGAAGTCGGCGGTGCGGAGCCACTGATTGATGGCGGCGATCCGGACGGTGGCGGTGTAGCGAACCGCAAGCTTGTCGTATCTGGTTGCCACAGCACGGTTCTGCTTGAGTTGATTGATGCCGCACTCGACTGCATGGCGTTGCTTGTAGTGCTCGGCGTCGAACGTTGGTGGCCGCCCACCGGACGAGCCCTTCTTCTTCCTGTTGGCTGCTTGGTCGGCCTTGGTCGGGATGGTCGCGCGGATCCCGCGTGTGCGCAGGTACGTGCGGTTCGCGGCGCTGCTGTAGGCCTTGTCCGCGAGAACGCAGTCCGGTCGATTCCGGGGCCGCCCACGACCAGGCCGCGGCACGCTGATCGCTTCGACAACCGTAGTGAACTGCGGACTGTCACCGCACTGACCTGCGGTGACCACGATCGACAGTGGTTTGCGGCCCTGCTCGCAGGCAAGATGGGTCTTGGTGGTCCACCCGCCCCGGGAGCGCCCCAACGCATGGTCGGCGGGCTCGGTTTCGACCCCGCCGGGCGGCTCGGACTGCGAGTTGGGATCCCGGCGGGCGCCGGCCGCGTGTTGGTGGGCCCGCGCGATGGTCGAGTCCACACTGACGTCCCACACGATCGCACCCGCGGCGTCGGCGAGTGCCTGCAACGCGGTCAGGATCTGCGCCCACACCCCCGCCCGCTGCCACCGTCGGAACAACCCGTAGACGGTCTGCCATGGCCCGTACCGGGCCGGGACGTCCCGCCACGGTGTCCCCGCTCGGATCCGCCACCGGATTCCGTCGATGAGCTGCCGTTTCGTCCACTTCGGCGGGCGGCCCGCCTTCTTGCCCCGAGGCAGCAGCGGAACCAACCGCGCCCATTGCGCGTCGGTCAGGTCCGCCCGCCCCGGCACCGCTACGCTGGGCACGAGGTCTCCGATATTCAGGTTTTTGCTTGGTCGCTAAACCCAGATACCGGAGACCTCGCTCATACAACGGCAGCGACACACCCCACTTGATCGAAAACCCACAGCCAAACCACTTTTGAAACACGCCCTAGGACCAGGGAGTCACCGGCCGAGGCCGGGCCACACCGTCGACGACCAGATCGAGCCGCTCGTCGAAGAAGGCCACGAGCCCCCGAACTTCCGACGCGTCGACGAGGGGCTCGTCGTATCGCCACGCGATGTCGTGAAGCACTCCGCCGGCGGTGACCGCGGACCGGTAGGCGGCCTCGCCCTTGTAGGCGCAGTACGACGTCGTCGCACTCGGTTGAAGTTCCGCGACGACGTCGCCGGGCGGCAGGTAGTAGCGGACCGGAAGCAGTGTTTCGAACAGCATTTTCGCGCGCCGAGTGTCGGCGAGGAGGGTGTCGCCCAGCATCACCCGGATATGGCGGGACGTGCGGCGAACGTCGATGCGCTGGAACGGGTCGTGCGGATGACCGACGATCTCGTCGTCCTCCTCGAGCCAGCGGTCGAAGCCGTCGAAATCGAGAACCACGTACCCGGTCAGGTCCTCGTCTCCGGGCCGGAACCCCAGGGCATACCCTGCGCCGGCGGTGCGGAGCGAGACGGGTTCGCCCTCCGTGCTGTGCACCGAGAACGGCACCCGCGGATCGAGTACCGGCAGCGTCGTCACGTCCGGCAGGGCGAAACCGACGTCACCTGCTCCTTCCGCCGGCACCGAATCCGTTGGCTCCGGCGACAACTCCGCGTCGATGTCTTCCGCCGGCACCGCGTACGTGGGAACGACGCGCCGCGGTTCCCAGACCAGGACCGCACGGTCACTGTCGACCACGGTGGTCCCGTTCAGCACCGCACGGATCCGCTTCGCCGTCGGCTCGTAGCGAAGCTCGCGCAACTGACGTCCGATGCTGTCTCGCAGTCGCAGGCCCATAGTTCGAGACTAGGCCTGTCATCGGGCCAGGCCGAGAGAAGTGATGAGGTCCTCGTGGAACTCGAACCAGACGCGGTGGCAGGAGTCGCGGTCGGTTGCCGTGATCCAGGCCGGATCGGTGCCCGCTCGCTCGACGCCGCCGGCGAACCGCCGGTGATAACCGGCGAACCGGTCCATGCCCGCGACCAGGCGCGCCTCGAATTCGCCCAGGGCGTCCGCCGCGGTCGCCAGCCGGGTGATCGTCTCGTCGAGGGTCACGGTCGACTCGCCGAAACCCATCTCGGCCAGCTGCCAGGCGGTGCACGCATCCGCCACGGCGACGTTGTGCGGCAGGAAGTCCTGGTGCACCTGCACCACCACGGCGCGGGAGCCGCACCGGTCGAGCTCGGCGGCGAGCAGTCGCTCGCCGTGGACCTTCCCGGTTTCGGTCAGGGACCAGCCGCTGTCCCCGGCAAAGTCGGTGTGGGTGACCCACCCACGGGCCTCGGCATCGAGCAGGTGCTCTGCGGCCAGCCCTGCAGGCAGGGCGAACCGGGCCGCGATGCGCGCGGTCTCCGCGTAGCCCAGGATCCGCACGGCGTGCAGCACCAGGATGTCCGACGGGGTGCGGTGCGACATCAACTCGTCCCCGCGTTGCCGGTGGCGGTGCCGACGTGCCCGTGGGTGCCGTCGACGCGGACCCGTCGGCCCTCGGTCAGGATGGTCATGGCCCCCGGCGCCGCCAGGACTGCCGGGATGCCGAATTCGCGGGCCACGATCGCGGCGTGCGCGAGCATCCCGCCCGTCTCGGTGACCACCGCGCACGCGCGGGCGAGCAGCGGGGTCCACGCCGGCGAGGTCGTACGGCAGACCAGCACGTCGCCCGGACGAAAGCGGGCGAAGTCGTCCAGGCTGCCGATGATCCGCGCAGGCCCGACGGCAGTGCCCGGGCCGGCTGCCACGCCTGTCAGCAGAACGTCGCCCGACGTGGCTCGCACTGGCAGCGCGGCGGTGGGAGCGGTCGTGATCGGGCGGGCCTGCAGGACCCGGATCTCGTCGCCGGCGATCGCCCACTCGATGTCCTGCGGGCGGCCGAACAGGCTCTCGATATCGCGTCCCAGCGCCGCGAGGGCGAGGGCCTGGGCAGTGGTCAGCAGTTGCCCGCCGCGGTGCCGGGCGACCTGCACATGCGCACCGTCGACCAGGTACGCCTCCGGAGTGACGGTCCCGGCCACGACAGTGTCACCCAGGCCCCGCGCAGCCTCGATCACCACCTGCTCGGTACCGGTGAGCGGGTGCCGGGTGAACATGACTCCGGCCGTCTCGGGTTGCACCATCACCTGCACGATCACCCCGGCCGACGCGGGGGCTTCCCGATCGGTGCGAGCCGCGTAGGCGACGGCTTCGGGCGAGGAGCCCGACGCGGCGCTGCGATGCACCGCCTCGATCACCTCGGCGCTGGTGGTGACCCCGAGCGTCGTGGTCAGCTGTCCGGCGAACGAGCACTCGACGCCGTCCTCCGCGAGGGCGGACGAGCGCACCGCGAACGGACCGGGCCCGAGACGGCGCAGTCCGATGTCGATCTCCCGCTCCCAACCGGGATCGCCGAGCGGGTCGGGTATCACGAATCCGTCGGGCACCCGGAATCCGGCACGCAGCAGCAGGCCGAGGTTGCGGGCCTTGGCACCGCAACCCTCCGACGCGTCCGGCAGGGGGACGATCGGCATGCTCAGGCCTCCGCGTCGCGGTCGCCGGCCCTGGCAAGGACCCGGTTCAGACGCTGCTGGGCAGCCTGCGCCGAACCCAGGCCGAGCTCCTCCGCGACCTGCGGCCAGGTCATCCCACTGGCACGGGCAGCAAACAGCAGGCCGGACTCGATCTGATCGAGCTCGACCCGAGCTGACGACAGCAGCCGCAGCCCGGCCGCGAGCACCGCCGGGTCCGTGCCCTGTGCGTCCCGGCCGGCCCACGCCGCGAACCTGACGAGGTCGGTGTCCGAACGTGGCTGCCCGGAATGCTCCCAGGGACGCCGCTCGAGTCGCGCGGCACCGGCCTCGTTCAGCGTCGTGCGTGCCTGATCGAGTTCGGCCGCGTGTGTCTGGTCGTCGGTGGTCACCCGACCACCACACGCTATCAACAGTCTGTTGTCAACATTCTGTTGATGGTCGCGTCGTCGGGCGAGGTCCCGGCATCCTCAGCCGGCGAGGATCCCGGCGACGAAATCCTGCGCGTCCTTCTGCGACGCACCGATCGTCCCGCGATGGTCCGCACCCTCGTACGTCCGATACGTCAGCTCATTCCCGTTGTCCTGCAACGTCTTCACCATCAGATCCGTCGACGGCTCGCTCACCACCAGGTCGCCGGAGCTCTGCGCGACCAGCGTCGGGACCTGCACGTGGACCCTCGACGGCTCCTGGCGGGCCAGGTACTCGGTGAGCGGTCCCAGATCGGCGTCGGGACGGAAGACCTGACCCGCGGGCACGGGCGGCACCTTCCGGATGTCGTCGATGCACCCGGTCCGCGCCACCGTCAGCAACGGTTGCGCCTGCTCCGTCAGCAACGCCGACGGGTCGATGGCGGGATCCGCGGCCTGGGCTCCGAGGAGGATCAGCGGGAGGAACGCCTCGGCCGCTTCGATACCCGGAACACCCGAGCGGAAGTACTGCGGCGTCTGGTCGAGCCCGTTGCCCGGCGCGATCGCCACCGCACCACCGAGGTGCAGTTCCGGCGCGCGCTCCCCGCCCTGCGCGGCGGTGAACAACGCCGCCTGCCCACCCTGGCTGTGACCGATCACGAACCACGTCGAGCCGACCGCCGGATCCATCGCCCGGGCGGCGCGCACGATGTCCACGACGGCGTTCGTCTCGGTGTCACCGTTGATGTACGGGTGGATCCCCGGCGTGCCCAGACCCTGGTAGTCCGTGCTCACCACCGCATATCCCTTGGCGACCCAGTCGTCGAGGGACGCGTCCACCCCGGAGAGATAGCCGTGGGCGGGGCCGCCGGCGAAATCCGCGGACGGGGCGCAGGCGTCCGCGACGCCGGTCGTGCCGTGCGCCCAACTGATCACCGGATACCCGCCCTCGGGTGCCGGCGTGCGGGGAATCGACACGGTGCCCGACACGACGACAGGGTCGCCGTTGCCGTCCCGCGACGCGTAGGTGATCACCTCGTTCCGTCCGGCGCTCGGCAGTGCGGGACCGTCCGCGACGGCGCGGGACGAGAGAAGCTGGCCCGGTCGCAGTGCGCCCGGGTCCGTCGCCGTCTCGGATGTCGCAGTGGAACAGGCGGTTCCACCGAGGAGGACGAGTGCGGCCACCGCGCCGATCCGGGCGCGCGACAACATCATGAGAACGCCGCCAGCGGCTCGGAACCCGACCAGTCGTGACCCCAGTAGCTGTCCGCCGTGATCTCCTCGGCGGTGTAGTGCGTCTCGTCGACGAGCATGCCCTCCGTGCCGAACTCGAGGTCCCAGCCGCCGGGGGCACGCACATAGAACGACACCATGCGGTCGTTGGTGTGCCGGCCGAGGGTCGACGAGATGGAGAAGCCGAGCTTGCCGAGCCGGTCGAGTGCCTGGCCGACGGCGTCGAGGGTGTCGACCTCCGTCATCAGATGCACCATTCCGGGTTCGCCGCTGCGCGGCGCAGGGCACAACGCGAGGCTGTGATGGCGCTGATTGACGCCCATGAACCGCACCCGGCGGGCCGGTCCCGGGGCGTCGGCCGGTCCGAGCCGGATCGCCCCTCGCGGCAGGAAGCCCAGCACCTCGGTGTAGAACGTGTAGGCCTCCTCGAACGCCGGCGTCGGGAGGACCACGTGCCCCAGACCCTGTGCGCCGGTGACGAACCGCCCGCCGTGCGGAGTGACGACCGGACTGTGGTCGAGCACGGGCCCGAAGAACACCTCCACCCGTGTGCCGGACGGATCGTCGAACGCGATCACCTGCTCTGCGTCGCGGTGGCGCGACTCCTCCTCGGACAGGACGTCGACCGTGACACCCGATTTCTCCACCTGCTCACGCACCCGCTGGAGAGCGAACTGGTCGCGCACCTCCCACCCCACCGCGAGTGCCTTGTCCGTGTCACCGGGGAGGACGATCAGCCGCGACCGCCGCTCGTCGACGCGCAGGTACAGGCCGTCGGGCTCGGGGCCGAAACCCTCGGCCATGCCCAGCCCGTCCACCACCAGCTCACGCCAGCGTGGCACGTCCTTCGTCTGGATCCTGAGGTAGCCGAGTCCTCGAATGTCGGTCATGTGAAAGTCCTTTCCTGGAGGCGGCTCCGCCACCCGTGCGTGGTTGACTCGCTAACCACGCACGGGCGCGGAGCGCCTAGATCATCGAGCGGTGGATGCCCTGAGGTTCCCCGCCGAGCTGGGTCAGAGCCGAGGAGTGGAAGATCGACCCCGGCACGTGGATGGCGTGAGAGAGGCCGGCGTGGGCGTCCCGCCAGAAGCGCTGCAGGGGTGTCTTCAGTTGGAGCGCACCGCCACCGGAGCGTGCGAAGATCTCGTCCACGGCGCGCACCGCCCGCCACGCGGCGGCCGTCTGCGTGCGCCGGCCGATGGAGCGGAGTTCGAACGAGACGTCCTGCCCCTTCTCGGTCATGTCCCAGAACCGGTCGACCGTCTCGAGGATCGCCGCGCGCGACGCCGCGATCTCCGCCGCCGCCTCGCCGATCGCGAACAGTACGTACGGGTCTTCCTTGATCGCGGTGCCCGACACGGTGACACGTTCACGCTGCGCATTCAGGTGGCAGGCCAGCGCACCCTCGGCGATGCCGATGAGCGAGGACGTGATGCCGAGCGGGAAGATGCACGAGAACGGGAAGTTGTAGAGCGTCTGGGTGCGGCCGAACTCCTTCGGCGCGGACCCGTCGAACACCTTGTCGGCCTGCAGGGTCCGGTGCTGCGGGATGAACGCGTCCTTGACGATCAGGTCCTTGGACCCGGTGCCGCGCAGTCCGACGACGTTCCAGCTGTCCTGGTCGATGTCGTAGTCGGAGCGTGGCAGCAGCACGTGCAGGATCTTCGGGGGCATCACCCGGTTGCCGTCCCGGTCGCCGACCGCGGCGCCGATCATGATCCACCCGCAGTGGTCGGTGCCCGAGGAGAACGACCACCGTCCGTTGAGGACGTACCCGCCGTCGACGGGAGTCGCGACCCCCATCGGCGCGTACGGCGAGGCCATCCACATGTCGGAGTCCTCGCCCCACACCTCGTCCTGGGCGGTGCGGTCGAAGAATGCGAGTTCCCACGGGTGGACGCCGACGATGCCGCTGACCCAGCCCGCGGCCCCGTCGATGGCGCCGATGCCCATCGCGGTCTCCGCGAACTCGCGCGGGTGGGATTCGTAGCCGCCGTACTCCTTGGGCTGCAGCATCCGCATCACGCCGGAGTCGCGTAACCTTTTCGCGGAGGTGTCGGACAGGCGCATCAGCTTGTCGCCCTCGACGCCTTCCGCACGGATCTCGTCCGCGTACTGTTCGATCCTGTCAAGAACCTGGCCCATGATGATCTCGGCTTTCTGGTGTCGGTACCCGGCGAAACGCCTAGGCGGACTTCTTCTCGGCGACTGTGGAACCCGCGGAGTCCCGGTCTGCGAGACCGAGGGCGATCTCGATCAGCTGGTCCTCCTGACCGCCGACCAGCTTGCGTCGGCCGGCCTCGATGAGGATCTCCGCACCGGACACGCCGTACCGGCGGGCGTGGGAATCGGCGTGCTTGAGGAAGCTGGAGTAGACACCCGCGTAGCCCATGGTCAGCGACAGCCGGTCGAGCAGGCAGTCGCCGTCCATGATCGGCCGGACAACGTCCTCGGCGGCGTCGATGATCTTCAGAGTGTCAATGCCCGTGCGGATTCCGAGCTTCTCGGTGACGGCGGCGAACGCCTCGACCGGAGTGTTGCCCGCACCCGCACCGAAACGCCGGGTGGAGCCGTCGATCTGCAGGGCGCCGGCCTCGACGGCGAGCACCGAGTTGGCGACGCCGAGGCCGAGGTTCTCGTGACCGTGGAAGCCGACCTGTGCGTCGTCGCCGAGTTCGGTCACCAGTGCGGACACGCGGTCGCTGACGGCGTTCATGATCAGTGCCCCGGCCGAATCGACCACGTACACGCACTGGCATCCGGCGTCGGCCATGATCCGGGCCTGCTGCGCGAGCACCTCGGGGGGTTGGCTGTGCGACATCATGAGGAACCCGACCGTCTCCAGCCCGAGGTCGCGGGCGAGCCCGAAATGCTGCACGGAGATGTCGGCTTCGGTGCAGTGCGTGGCGATGCGGCAGATGCTCGCGCCGTTGTCCGCCGCCTCCCGGATGTCGGATTGCACGCCCAGCCCGGGGAGCATGAGGAAGGCGATCTTCGCCCGTTCCGCGGTCTCCACGGCGGCCTTGATCAGCTCCTGCTCCGGGGTGTGGCTGAAGCCGTAGTTGAACGAGGAACCGCCGAGTCCGTCGCCGTGGGTGACCTCGATGACCGGAACCCCGGCGGCGTCGAGCGCCCCGACGATCGAGCGGACGTGTTCGACGGTGAACTGGTGTCGCTTGGCGTGGGAGCCGTCGCGCAGCGACGAGTCCGTCACCCGGATGTCGAGATCAGCACTGTAAGGCATCGGTATTCCTTCGAAGAGTGAATGGGGCGGACGCGCTCAGACGCTCGCGCCGAGGATCTGCGTCGCGAAGCTCTCGCCGACCTTGGTGGCGGCGGCGGTCATGATGTCGAGGTTGCCGGAATAGGGCGGCAGAAAGTCGCCCGCTCCCTCGACCTCGAGGAAGATGCCGACCCGGGCGAGGCCACCGCTGATCGGCGTCGGGTCGTCGAACTGCGGTTCGGCGCGCAGGCGGTAGCCGGGGACGTACGCCTGCACGGATGCCGCGACGTCGTGGATGGACGCGGTGATCGCGTCCCGGTCGGCGTCGGCGGGAATGGAGCAGAACACGGTGTCCTTCATGAACATCGGCGGTTCGGCCGGGTTCAGGATGATGATGGCCTTGCCCTTCTTCGCCCCGCCGATCGTCTCGATGCCCCGGCTCGTGGTGATCGTGAACTCGTCGATGTTCGCGCGGGTACCCGGGCCTGCGGACGGCGACGCCACGCTGGCGACGATCTCGGCGTACGCCACCTCGGTGATCCGGGAGACGGCGTGGACCATCGGGATGGTCGCCTGGCCGCCGCACGTGATGAGGTTGACGTTCGACGCGGTCCGGTGCTCGCCCATGTTCACGGCGGGCACGACGGCAGGTCCGAGCGCGGCGGGGGTGAGGTCGACGGCCTGGATGCCGAGTTCCCGGTAACGGGGCGCGTTCACCCGGTGCACGTAGGCGGACGTGGCCTCGAAGACGATGTCGGGACGCTCGTCCTGGGCGAGCAGCCAGTCGACGCCCTCGGCACTGGCGATCACACCCCGGTCCGCGGCGCGCTCCAGTCCCTCGCTGTCCGGGTCGACGCCGATCATCCAGCGGGGCTCGATGATCTCCGAGCGGAGGAGCTTGTACAGGAGGTCGGTGCCGATGTTGCCGGATCCGACGATCGCGGCGAGAGCCTTGGTCACAGTTGTCGCCTTTACTTGAATTCTACTGATACGGAACCGATGTCACTGAAATCGGCGCGGAACACGTCGCCGGGCCGGGCGTCGATCGCGCGGGTGCACGAGCCGGGCAGGATCACGTGCCCGGCCTCCAGTCGCACTCCGAAGCTCGCGACCTTCCGGGCCAGCCACGCCACGGCCTTCGTGGGATTGCCGAGCACCGCCGACGCCTCGCCCCGCGCGATCTCCTCCTCACCTTGGAACAGCACGGCGGAGATCCCGCCGATGTCGACGTTCGCCGGTTCCACCCGTCCGGCACCGAGGATCACCCCGGCCGAGGACGCGTTGTCGGCGATCGTGTCGGCGAGTCCGATCTTCCAGTCGGTGATGCGGGAGTCGATCAGTTCGATGCTGGGAACGATGTATTCGGTGGCCGCCAGCACGTCCGCCTCGGTGCATCCCTCCCCCGGCAGGGTCTCGCCGAGGACGTACCCGATCTCCACCTCGATGCGCGGGTAGCAGAATCGGGCGGTGTCGATCGGCGTCCCCTCGGCGTACACCATGCTCGACAGCAGATGCCCGTAGTCGGGTTCGTCGACGCCCATCATCTTCTGCATGACCTCGGACGACAGCCCGACCTTGTGGCCGTACACCGTCTCCCCCGCTTCCCGCCGCGCCCGGATGTTGATCAGCGCGATCTCGTAGGCGTCGACGACGTCGATGCCCGGGAACACGGTGGTCAACGGGTCGATCGGCGCACGGCCGTGTTCGGCGTTCCGCAGGAGGTGGGCGGCGGACAGTCGTTGCGAATCGCTCAGCATCACGCCACCTCTCCCGCACGTGAGTGCTGTCGTGTGTCCGGGGACCCTTTGCCACTCACGTCGGCGACGTGCAGCGCGGCGATGTAGCCGAACACCATGGCGGGACCGATGGTCGCGCCCGCACCGGCGTATTCGTTGCCCATCACCGACGCCGACGTGTTGCCGGTGGCGTACAGGCCGTCGATGACGGAACCGTCCTCGCGGAGCACCCGCGCGTCGGCGTCGGTGACGAGGCCGCCCTTGGTGCCCAGGTCGCCGGCCTCGCACCGGATCGCGTAGAACGGTCCCTCGACGATCTCGTCGAGGCACGGGTTCTTCATCGTCGGGTCGCCGTAGTACCGGTCGTATGCGCTGTCGCCGCGGCCGAAGTCCTCGTCCTTGCCGGTGCGGGCGAAGCCGTTGAACCGGTCGATGGTCGCGACCAGGGTGTCGGCCTTGACGCCGATCGCGTCGGCGAGGTCACGCAGCGTGTCCGCCTTGTGCACGACCCCGGAGTCGTAGAACCCCTGCGGGAACGGCACACCCGGCAGCACCTGCGCGAACGGGTACCGCGACTTCGCCTTGCCGTCCATCACGAACCACGCCGGGACGTGACCGCCGTCGAGTTGGTCGTGGACGAAATTCACGTACGGCGACGACTCGTTGGTGAAGCGTTCGCCGCGGCCGTTGACGATCACCGACGGCGGAATACACCGCTCCGACACGAGCGGGATCACGGCGCCCATCGGGTGGAACACCGACGGCATCCACCAGGCGTCGTCCATGAGGTCGACTGCCGCGCCGAGCTTCTGGCCCGCGACGATGCCGTCGCCGGTGTTCTCCCGGGCGCCGGCGCTGACGTCCGGGACGCCGTGCTTGGGCAGGTACTTCGCGCGCATGTCCTGGTTGTGGTCGAAGCCGCCGGTCGCGAGCAGCACACCGCGACGCGCGCCGATACGGATCGTCTGCCCGTCACGCTCGGCGAGCACGCCCACGACCGCACCGGTTCCGTCGACGATCAGTTCCGTCATCGACGTCTTCAGCCACAGCGGCACCCCGGCGTCCTGGAGGACCATCCGCATTCGCGCCACGAGTGCGCGGCCGCCGGTGGCCATGTGGCGGCGGCGGATCACGTTGGACGCCACCCGCCACGCCGCGACCAGTGATGCCTTGCGGCCCTTCCAGGTGCGCTTGACCATCGCGAGGTCGTGGTAGTCCTTGGACGTGACCCACAGTCCCAGCGGACCCTTCATGCTGTTCGGCCGCTGGTACTGCTCGTCCTCCTTCAGCGCCCGGGTGTCGAACGGCTTGCATTCGATGGTGCGTCCGAGCGGACGGCCGCCGTCGTACTCCGGGTGGTAGTCGGAGTAGCCCTTCACCCAGTAGAGCTTCATGTGCGGGCTGCGGTCGAGCAGGTCCATCAGCTCGGGGCCCTTGTCGACGAACGCGTCGAGACGGTCGGCGGGAACCGTGCCCTCGGTGATGATGTCGAGGTAGCGGCGGATCGATTCCCGCGAGTCGACCACCCCCTTCTCCCGCAGTGTCGGGGCGTTGGGAATCCAGATGCCGCCCCCGGAGATGGCGGTGGATCCGCCGAACGTGGCGCCCTTGTCGATGACGAGAGTGTCGATTCCCCGGTCGGCCGCGGTGATCGCCGCGGCCATGCCGCCGCCACCGCTGCCGACGACGAGGAAATCGACTGTGGTGTCGAAGTTTTCTTCGGTGCCGCTCATCGTCCGGTGCCGTCCTTGCGGAGCAGGAAGGCGAGGACGGCACTCTCGAACGCCGTCTTCTGCTCGATCATCGCCCAGTGCCCGCAGTTCGGGAACACGTGCAGTTCCGCCCGCGGAATCGACCGCATCGGGATGATCGCCATGTCCAGCGGGCTGACCCGGTCGTCGCGACCCCACGTGAGCAGCGTCGGCGCCTTCACCTTGTGCAGCTGAGCCCAGTACGGCGTCGCATCGGACTCGAGTGCCGCCTTGGCGCCGGCCTCGAACGCCGCCTTGCTGTACATCTTGCGGGCGCTGGCGAGGGTCTCGGGGTCGGTTGCCTGCGTCCAGCGTTCCTCGATCAGTTCCTCGGTGACCATCGCGGGGTCGAACACCATCGAGTGCAGCCACGCGATCAGTCGTTCCCGGGTGGGGTCGTCCGTGAACTCCATCAGGAGGTTGATGCCCTCACCGGGGCCGGGGCTGAAGAGGTTCCTGCCGATGCCCCCGATGGTGATCAGCTTGCCGACCCGGTCGGGGTGTGCGATGGCGAACTGGGTGGCGACAATGCCGCCCATCGAGTTTCCGAGCATCGCCACCTCGTCGAGTCCGAGCCCGTCGAGGAAGCGGAGTACCGCGTCGCCTGCGGTGAGCATCGGATGACCGCCGAAGTCGTCGCTGACCCCGAATCCCGGGAACTCCAGGACGAAGGTGCGGAAGTGCTCGGCGAAGACGCCGAGGTTGCCGCGGAAGTTGCGCCACCCCGTCACGCCGGGGCCGGAGCCGTGCAGCAGCAGAAGAGGCGGGCCGTCGCCGGCCTCGTGGTAGCGAAGCACGCCGAGGTCGGTCTTCAGCTCCTTCAGGGTGCCCTCGTAACTCGAGTCAGTCGTCATGGTCGGTCACGTTGCCAGCGCGCTCCCGGCTCGGACAGAAGCGATCCCGGTCAGCGAGACATCGCCCTGCTCGCGCAGGCATCGGCCGGGGATTTCCACTGACCGAGACGGCATCTCGTGACGTTTCCGGGCCGTCCTTAGCCTCGGGGACGATCGTCGAACGGGTCGGCGACGGAAGAGCAATCGGAGGCGGTCTGATGGCAACGGAACCGGCCGGCACCCAGCCCGGGACACGCTCGGACGCACCGTCACCGGACGAGATGCGCCGTGCCCTCGGCCAATTCGCCAGCGGAGTGACAGTGGTGACCGGGCTCGACACGGAGGGTCCGGTGGGATTCACGTGTCAGTCGTTCGCGTCGGTGTCCCTGGAGCCGCCGCTGATCCTGTTCTGCGCCGATCACCGCGGGCGGGCATGGCCGCGCATCCGGCGGTCGGGGCGCTTCACGATCAACGTGCTGCGCGAGGACCAGACGGACCTCTGTTTCCGGTTCGGCTCGAGCCGGGGCACCAAGTTCGACGGTCTGTCCTGGGAGCCGTCGCGGTGGTCGACGCCGTCGCTGCCGGGGGTTCTCGTGCGCGTGCACGCGGACGTGCAGTCGGTGCATACCGCCGGCGACCACGACGTGGTGATCGGACGCGTCCTGGAACTCGAATCGGTGTGCGAGGAGCGTCCGATGGTGTTCTTCCGGGGCGGTTTCGGCCTCGACGCCGCTCCGCGACCCGTGCGCGCGTAGCGAGTCCGGAGACTCGTCACGCGCGCACGGGCGCTACAGCCATTGCCCGGACTGCACCGCGAGGAGCTGGTCCAGGGTCTCGGTCGACCAGGAGCTGTCCGGCATTTCCGGGGTCCGGCGGCCGCGACGGGGTGTTCCCAGCTCGGGGTGGAGCGTCCGGGTGACTTCCCTCGCGGCGTCGACGACGAGCGGGGCGACGCGTTCGAGTTGGACGGTGCGCGCGTCGCCGCACAGCGAGATGCCGGCCACCGGCCCGTCGGCGCTGCGGACCGCGACACCGACGCAACCGATTCCGCGCACCGCCTCCCCCCGCTCGAACGCGAGACCGCGGCGCTGCCGGATCCGGTTGAGCTCCTGGTGCAGTGTGGACAGTTCGGTGATCGTGCGGTCCGTGCTCCGGTTGAGCCGCGGCCCGTACATGCTGTCGACCTGCTCCGGGTCGACCCACGCCAGCATCGCCTTGCCGCCCGCCGTCGTGTAGGCGGGAACGCGCCCACCCACCCGCGACGGCAGGCTCGCGGCCATTCGCCCGCCCACCTTGTCCAGATACACGCTCTCCGCGCCGTCCAGCACGGCCAGGTGCACCACCATTCCGGTCTGCATGTGCAGTTCGTGCAGCAGCGGGGCCGCCGCGGCCCGCACCTGGCTGTGCCCGTTGTCGCCGCCGCCGAGCCCCATCGCGCGCCGTCCGAGGCAATAGCCGAAGCTCGCGTGGTCGACCCAGTCGAGGCGGACCAACTGGTCGAGGATGCGGTGCACCGTGGACCGCGGCAGCCGGGTGCGGCACGCGACCTCCTCGAGGGTCAGGCGCGACGTGCGGCCGTCGAACGCGTCGAGGATCAGCGTCATCCGCTCGACCATCGACGGGGGCAGATCCTTCTTCGCAGCGGGTACCGACAGTGCATCATCCGAATCGACGACAGTCATCGACGCCTCCAAATATCCTGGTCACACGCATACGCCCGACAAAAATTGAAATGAATTCTTAAAATGTACCAGTCGTGCCCGCCGCGGGGAAGAATTCGGACAACCGCCGCGTCCGGTCACCGGGAATGCCCGCGCGGCACCCGGGCACCTCCACTACAACGGTGACGACAGACCGACCCCCCGACAGCGGAGTAACGAACTGATGCACATAGGAATCGCGCCGCCCATCGTCATCGCGCACCCCGCCGTCCGCGCAGACTGGGAGCTCGGCGCCGGCATCGCGGAGTTGACCGCGATCGCCCGCACTGCCGACCGCCTCGGCTACCACCACCTCACCTGCAGCGAGCACGTCGCCGTACCCACCGACGTCGCGGTCGAGCGCGGCGGCACCTACTGGGACCCGCTCGCGACACTCGGGTTCCTCGCCGCCCAGACCACCGGCATCCGCCTCGCTACCCAGGTTCTCGTACTCGGGTATCACCACCCCCTCGAGATCGCGAAGCGCTACGGCACGCTCGACGTCGTCAGCGGCGGCCGGCTCGTCCTGGGCCTCGGCGTGGGCAGCCTGCGCGAGGAATTCGACCTGCTCGGCGCCCACTTCGACGACCGGGGCGCCCGCGCCGACGACGCACTCGCGGCGCTCCGTGCGTCGCTGTCGCAATCTCGACCCGAGTACCACGGCACGTTCTTCGACTTCGACGGCGTCGTCGTCGAACCGCACGCCGTCCAGCCGCGGGTCCCGCTGTGGATCGGGGGACGGACACTGCGGTCCCTGCGCCGCGCTGCGACGCTCGGCGACGGGTGGGTGCCGTTCGGCCTCTCTCTCGACGAGTTGTGCGCGCTGCTCGCCAGGGTCGACGTCCCCGACGGATTCGACGTGGTCCTCAGCGCGGGCGCGCCCCTGGACCCGATCGGCTCCCGCGACACCGTGACCCGCGCCCTCGAACGACGACGCGACGCCGGGACGACCGTCGTCAGCGTCACCCTCGCGTCCACGAGCGCAGCCCACTACTGCGAGCAACTGGAGGCCCTCCGGCAGTTGGGCGACGAACTCGGCCTCTCCTTCCGCACCGCAACCGAAGACAGGATCCGTCCATGACCGGCACCGACGAACTCGTCCGCGCACTCGCCGAACGCGTCACCGCACTCGAAGACAAGCTCGCCATCCTCGAATTGATGACCGCCTACGGTCCCGCCATCGACAGCGGTTCGGCCGACGCGGTCGCGCGGCTGTGGACCGAGGACGGCGTGTACGACGTCGACACCGGGGTGATGCGCGGGCATGCGGCCATCACGGCGATGGTGCAGTCGCAGGCGCATCAGGGCTGGATCGGTGGTGGCTGCGCGCACATGCTCGAGCCCGGGCACGTGCGCGTCGACGGTGACACCGCGGTGGCCACGTGCAAGTCGCAGTTGATCATTCACGACGACGACGGGTTCCGCGTCCACCGGATCACCGCCAACCGGTGGGAGCTCGCCAAGATCGACGGCGCGTGGAAGGTGACCCGGCGCGTCAATCGGTTGCTCGACGGTCGGGAGGAGGCGCGCACCCTGCTGGCGGCTGGTGTGCGCGCCTGAGCACCGGCTCTGCCACACCGACACGAGGCCCGCAGATGATACGGGCCTCGTGTCGGTGCGCGCGGAGGAACGATGTGCGCGGAGGAAAGATCAGGCGACCATCTCCGACTTGGGCGCCGTCGCGTCCACTGGACGCTCGATCTTGTTGCGAGTGAGGAGAAGTCCCATCACCGCGGCCAGCAGTCCCGCGACGGCGAGTGTGAAGAAGGCGTAGACGAAGCCCTTCTCCGAATACTGCGCGGCGCGGCCCACCAGCACGACACCGGGGATCGCGACGATGGCGATCATCACCTGACTGCCGATCGCACTGCCCAGCGAGCCGGACAGGTTCAGCATCCCGCCGGCAATCCCCTGCGTCTGCGCGGGCACGGTGCGCATGATGAGGTTCGGCAGCGTCGCCGACGCGGAACCGAGCCCGAGGCCGATCACCAACTGCCCGAACATCATCTGGACCGTCGAGTCGTGCAGCGTAGCGAGCAGGAACGATCCGAGAGCGAGGGACGCGCCGCCGAACACCAGAACCGGCGCCGGGCCGATACGACGGGTGAAGTATCCGCCGACCGGGCCCGCGATCATCGACACGACGCCCGTGGGGACGGTGTAGACGGCGACGGCAAGGGCGGTCACTCCGAATCCGTAACCGAGACCGAGGTCGGGATCGGTCATCACGAACATCGGGATGAGCATCGAATGACTGACCAGGACGAACTGGACGAAACCGCTGGCGGCCAATGTCTTCGCGACGGGTCCCTGCTTCAGCATCTGCAGGTCGATGAGCGGTTCCTTCGGCGTGCGTTCGTAGAGCAGCCAGCCGGCGAGAATGGCGAGCCCGCCGCCCACACACAGAAGCGTCTGCGGGGCCGTGTAACCCCACGCGGTGGCTTTGCCGATGCCGAACAGCAGCACGAATGCGCCGAGGCCGAGGATGGCCGCGCCGAGCACGTCGAGCTTCGACCGCGTCCGCAGTGTGGTCTCGGGAACGAAGATCGCGACCGCGATTCCGACGACCGCCACGTGGAGGAGTTGCGCCCAGAACACGCCGGTGTAGCCGAAGTGGTCGATGAGGTAGCCGCCGATGATCGGGCCGAGGATGGTGCTGGCGCCCATTCCGGTGGCGACGAAGCCCACGGCCACGGGAATGATCGACGGGGGCAGTATGTCTCGGATCAACCCGTAGGCGAGCACGAGTATCGCCATCCCCGCACCCTGGAGTCCGCGGCCCACGAGGAAGAGTTCGAAGTTGGGGGCCAGCGCGCCGAGTAGTGAACCGGCGCCGAACACCGCGGCGGACACGAGCATCATCCGCTTCTTGCCGTAGATGTCGCCGAGTTTGCCGACGAGCGGAGTCGAGGCGGCGAGGACGAGCGTGACGATCGTGATCACCCAGCCGACGTTCGCGGTGCCGAAGTGTTTCGCGATCTCCGGTAGCGCCGGGGTGACGAAGTTGTAGGCGAGCGGGATGACTTCGACCAGAAGGATGATCAAGGCCAGGAGAGCGAACGACTTCCCGCGTGAGAGCGGTGCGCGCTCCGCCTCACCTGGGGACAGGGGCATGTTATGCATATGTGGCTCCGGGGGATTCGAGAGGATCAGCACGCCCAACCTGGCATGCCGCCCAGTGACGTCGACCACAGTTCCCACTCACCGAGACCTGCCCGCAGCCGGTGTCATCGATGCCGAATCGGCAGGGAAAGTAGAAAACATTCCTCTATCAGATTGCGCTTCTTTGGTGACTGATCAGTAGTTTATGCGATACAACTAGAATGAAATCTAATTCTTCTCGCAATCAGGAGTTCCCATGACGGAATCACTCAGCCTCGCCGGACGCACTGCCGTCGTCACCGGCGCGGGCGCAGGCCTCGGCCGGGCCGAAGCCCTCGCACTCGCCGCCGCCGGGGCGGCAGTCGTCGTCAACGACATGGGCGACGGCGCACACGCAGTGGCCGCGGAGATCGCGGCGGCCGGCGGCCGCGCCACCGCCGTGACCGGCGACGTCTCCGACTGGTCGCTGGGCGAACGCCTCGTGCACGAGGCCGTCAGCACGTTCGGATCGATGGACATCCTCGTCAACAACGCCGGAATCCTGCGCGACAAGATGATTTTCAACCTCTCCGAGTCCGACTGGGACGACGTCATCCGCGTCCACCTCAAGGGGCACGCCGCCACGTTGCGGGCCGCGGCAGTGCACTGGCGCGAGGCGAGCAAGGCCGCCGGAGGCCCCGTATACGGGCGGGTCGTCAACACGTCGTCCGAGGCATTCCTGTTCGGATCGGCGGGCCAGCCCAACTACTCGGCCGCGAAGGCCGGGATCACTGCACTCACACTGTCGACGGCACAGGGCCTGTCCCGCTACGGGGTGCGCGCCAACGCGATCTGCCCGCGCGCCAGGACGGCCATGACCGCCGACGCGTTCGGCGAGAACACGGCCGACGCGGGACTCGACCCCCTGTCCCCCGAACGGGTCGCCACCCTCGTCCACTACCTGTCCTCCCCCGCCGCCGACCAGGTCAACGGACAGGTGTTCGTCGTGTACGGCAAGATGGTCGCACTGATGGCGGCACCGAAGGTCGAGAATCGCTTCGACGCAGCGGGTTCCGCGTTCTCACCCGAGGAGCTCGAGGAGCTTCTCACACCTTATTTCGCCGGCCGCGGACCGTATGAGAATTATGCCGCGTTCAGCGTCGCCGAACTGGAGAAGTTCGCGCTGGCGACCGGCGACACCGCCGGTGCCTGAGCCACACTGGCAGAAGGAGCACACGATGAGGCTGCACGGAAAGACGGCGATCGTGACCGGCGGCGCCGGAGGCATCGGCCGGGCCGTGACGACGGTGTTCGTCCGCGAGGGCGCCGACGTCCTGTTCGTCGACATCGACGACGAACGCGGCAAGGATCTCGAGCAGGAACTGGGATCGTCCGCTCGCTTCCTGAACGCCGACATCTCCCGGCGCGAGTCCGCCGAGCAGATCCGGGACGCCGCCGTCGCCGCGTTCGGATCCGTGGACGTGCTGGTCAACAACGCCCACGCATCCCGGCAGGCACTGTTGATCGACCACACCCAGGAGATGTTCGACCTCTCGTTCCGGACCGGGTTCTATCCGGTCGTGCACCTCATGCAGGCCTGCTACGAGCAGTTGAAGGCGGCGAAGGGTTCGGTGATCAACTTCGCGTCCGGGTCCGGGCTCGACGGCATGCCCACCCAGACGTCGTACGCCGCGGCGAAGGAAGCGATCCGCGGCGTCAGCCGGGTGGCGGCCAACGAGTGGGCCGCCGATCAGATCCGGGTCAACGTGATCTGCCCGTTCGCCGCGACCGAGGGCGTCCTCGCCTGGCAGGAACGATTCCCCGAACGCGCCGCCGCGTCCGTGGCGAAGGTTCCGCTCCAGCGGATCGGCGATCCCGAGACCGACATCGCGCCCGTCGCGGTGTTCCTCGCGTCCGAAGATTCGCGGTACATGACCGGACAGACACTGATGGCGGACGGCGGCAGCATCAAGCTGCGCTGATCCGCCCGGACAGGAGAACGACGATGGAAGACTTCGAAGGCCGGGTCGCCCTGATCACCGGCGGCGCCCGCGGTCAGGGCCGCAGCCACGCGGTCGCACTGGCCGAACGCGGAGCGGACATAGTTCTGTGCGACCGCTGCGAGGACAGCCCGGCCGTGAACTATCCCCTGGCCACTGCCGCCGATCTCGACGAGACCGCGGAGCTGGTGCGCGCCACCGGCCGCCGGTGCATCACCGCCAAGGCGGACACCGCGGACCGGGCCGCGATGGACGCATTGGTCGCGGAGGCGGAGTCCGAGTTCGGGCGAATCGACGTCGCGGTCGCGAATGCCGGCGTCTCGGTGGCCGCCCCGGTGCAGTCGCTCACGCAGGAGCAGTGGTCGGAGGCGATCGGTTCCAATCTCACCGGCGTCTTCAACACCGTGGGAGCGGTGGCGCCCGGAATGATCCGGCGGGGATACGGCCGGATCGTCACCATCTCGTCGATGCTCGGCCGGGCCGGCAACACCAACATGGCCGCGTACGCGGCGTCGAAGTGGGGTGTCATCGGGCTCACCAAGAGCGCGGCGCTCGACCTCGCCCCGCACGGCATCACGGTGAATGCGATTGCACCGGGCAATATCTCGACACCGATGATTCACAACGACGCCCTCTACCGAATGATGCGGCCGGACCTGGAGATGCCCGGAGCGCAGGACGTGGAACCGGTGTTCCGCAGCCTGCACGCCCAGCCCGTGGCATGGCTGGACGCCGCCGAGATCACCCGGGTCGTGCTGTTCCTCACCGCCGAGGGCAGCGCACACATCAGCGGCATCGTCCTGCCCGTCGACGCGGGCAATGCCGCACGCGGCCTGTGAGTACTTATCAACGTCGGGCGGTTGACAAGTACTCACGGGTGCCAATGGTCAAGGCTTTGATTACACCGATTCGGCCGCTAACCTGTGCTCATGCCCGACGAGACGACCGACCAGAGCAACCTGGACTTCCTGTCCTTCGTGGACTTCGCGGTGGGCAAGACCGTCGACGAACTGCCCGAGGTCGATCCGGTGTCCATGCGGCTGGTTCTCGCGCTGCACCGCGTGACCAGTGCCCTCGTCTACGACCTCGAGTCGACGGTCCACCGGCCCAGCGGGTGGAGCTGGCCCGGATTCCGGGTGCTGTTCGTGTTGTGGCTCGCCGGACCGTGCGAAGCCAAGCGGGTGGCCTCGCTGTCCGGGATGAGCAGGTCTGCCGTGTCGGCGCTGGTGAATACGCTCGAGCGCGACGGTCTCGTGACGCGGCGACCGTCCGCAGGCGACCGCCGGGCGGTCGACCTCGAACTCACCGACGCCGGGCACGACGCCATCGTCAGCACGTACTCGGCGCACAACAAGCGTGAGCAGACGTGGACCGAGACGCTGACAGCGTCGGAACGGCTCGTCCTGATCGGGTTGCTGGAGAAGCTGGCGTCGGGCACCGCCGCACGCGAAGCCGTCAAACGCAGTTGAGGTAGGTGGTCGTGAGCAGTCTCATCCGTCCGGGGGAACGCCTCGTCTCGTTCGACGAGTTCCGCGAGTCGGTGAGCGACGCGTTCGTCCCCCTCGAGATGACGTCGGCAGACCACGACGACTTCCGTGGCGTCGTGCGCGGCGCGACGGTCGGTGCGATCCGGATCAGCGAGGTCACGGCCGCCCCGCACGTCATTCGCCGAACACCCCGGACCATCCGCACCGCCAACCCCGACTACTTCAAACTCGGACTGCAGGTGCGCGGGTCTTGCGTCCTGAGCCAGGACGGCCGCGCAGCCGCGCTCGCCCCCGGCGACTTCGCGATCTACGACACGACCCGGCCGTATCAGCTGTCGTTCGACGACCGGTTCCGGATGCTCGTCGTGATGTTCCCCCGGCACCTGCTCCGCGTTCCGCCCGACGGCATCGCCCAGCTCACCGCGCGCCGGGTGCCGGGCGGCCGGGGGCTCGGTGCCGTCGTCACCCCGCTGTTGCGCGGGCTCGGCGAGCAGATCGCCGACGCCTCCCCCACCGTCGCGGTCCACCTCGGCGACGCCGTCCTCGATCTGGTCGCGGCCGCTTTCGCGGAGCAACTCCACCTCGCCGACGGGCTGATCCAGCAGTCGCGCGGGAACGCACTGCGAGTTCGGGTCACCGCCTTCATCGACGAGCGGCTCGCCGACCGGGAGCTGGATCTCCACTCGATCGCCACCGCGCATCACATCTCGGTGCGGCACCTGCAGAAGATCTTCGAGGCCGACGGCGACACGGTGAGCGGATGGATCCGACGCCGCCGTCTCGAGCAGTGCCGACGCGATCTCGCCGACCCCCGTTACCGCGATCTGCCCGTCTCGGCCATCGGTGCCCGCTGGGGTTTCGCCGAGGCCGCCCACTTCTCCCGGCTGTTCAAGAACACGCACGGATCGACGCCCGGCAGATACCGCGCCGACGCCACACCGGTCACCGGGTCGACGCGTCCGATCCGATGATCTCCCCGATCTCGTCGACGTGCACGGGCCTGCGCCAACTGTCCCAGCCCACGTGGATCTGCCGCGGGTGCACGGACGGGTCGAGCACGCCGTCCTGGTGAGTGTGCCCGTGCAGCAACCAGTCTCCCTCGTCCTGCAACCGGTACGTCACGCCCCGGTCCTCCGCGGTGTGGTCGCCGACGTACGGGAAATGGGAGAGCAGCACCGTCACGCCCGCGATCTTGCGCCGCGCGAACAACTGCACCGATGCGAACGTCTCCAGGAACACCCGTTGCCGGATGTGGCTGTTGCGGTTCGCCATCGGGTGACACGAGTCGTGATTGCCGGGGATCAGATGCATTTCGACGTTCCGCTTCCGCGCGAACTCGTCGAGTGCGCGCAGCGCCCAGTCCTCGGCGGCCTTACCTCCGACGGTGATGTCGCCGAGTATCCAGAGTTGATCGCCGCTCCCGACGGCGGCGCCCAGCGCGTCGAGGATGGATTGGTCGTGCGCGTCGATCTCCGTTTCGAAGCCCCGGATCTCCACCAGCCGTGCGTGACGAAGGTGCAGATCGGACGTGAACCAGACACTCATGCCAGGAACCGTGACCGCAGTTCCGCGAAGAACGCCGCCGACAGCCGCTCGAATTCGTCGGCGCTCACGCGGATCCGGTCGCCGATCTCCAGCTTCAGAACGGACTGGTCGGAGACATACTTCAGGACGCTGATGCCGCGCAGGACGCCGTCATTGCTCATCAACGAGTCCGCGATGATCTCGACTTCGTTGAGCGGGTTCCCGTCCTTGCCCGTCACCGCCCGGATCCGGTGGACGAAGTAACGGTCCAGCACCAGGACCATGTTGGCGAAGAACAGCGGCTCGAAGTCCTCGAGGGCGGCGAAAACCTTCTCGCCCGTGACCTCGCCCGCAATCGCCCCCGTCAGCGACGTGTACGCGGCGACCTGCTCCGCGACGGACGCCTCGGCGTGATCGATTTCGTCCTTCGTGTAGTTCTTCCGTCCGAGCACTTCGCCGTCTCCTTCGATGCACCAGGTGTCGGATCGACACGCTGAACTCCCAGACCAGCAAGTGTTCCACCTTCCACATCCCAGCAGATGAGGGTTCGAGGTGCGATACTCCCGGGTGGCTCCTGCCTCGTATCAACCGGTAACAAAGAAGTCCGGAAGGATGCACCGATGAAGGTAACGATTGCACGAACCGTAGGTATCGCCGCCGCTGTCGCCGGCGCGGGTCTACTCGCCGCACCCACCGCGTCCGCGGCACCCGAAGACCTCACGGTCGGTATCGGCGTCGATGGGAATGTCGTGGTGATGGACGTCCGGTACGCCGCCCCCGGGGCAGTGGTGTGCGTGATGGACGTCCGGTCCGTCGACGGAACCGTCTCGGTCGCCACCGTGGGCCCGACCACCGTGTTGGGCGGAGACGACGGCGAGCTCACGGCCACCCTCGACCCCGGCGAATACACGGTGCAATGGACTTGCTCGAGCGTGCCGTCGTTCGAGCAGTGGGGAAGCATCCCGCCGCTGACCAACGGCACCGTCGAACCCACCATCGTCACCGTCACCGAGACATCCGGGCCGGGCGGCGGAGGCTCGTCCGGTAGCCCGTTCGGCAGCTGACGGACCGTGCGTACGTGAGCGGCAAAGCGTGTTCGAGCACTCTTTCTCACTCACGTACGCGGGAATGGCGAACTTCTTGGACCGACGCGTAACGAAACCGCCGCGAGCGGGGATTGACAGTACGGAATCCCGCAACGGACAGGAACCCTCCGCCATGGCTACCGTCACGCACATAGATATCGCTCGCGCCCGCCGCTCCCGTCGGGTTCTCTTCATCGGCAACCCCACGCGGTACAAAGAGGTGTCGCACTGGGCGATGGTCAAGCAGTGGATGGTGGTCCACGGACTCGAGCCCGTCCGGAAGATGGACGGCCCCGCGCTCTGCGCGATCGTCACCGAGGACGTCCTCGACGGGGTCGGCTCATCCCAGGACGCGCTGACCGTTCAGAATGCCCGCGAACAGGGCATACCGGTCATCAGCGTCCACGACAGCACCCAGATCTGGCAGGCCACGGCCCGCGTCCGCGCGTCCATCGCGCGATCCGGCGGCGGCGCACACTCGAGCCCGCACCACCAGGGCGCCTGAGGTAGGCCGGGCTCGGCCGTCATGGTCGATTGGGACGGCGAGGGCTACGCCGACGTCGGCGCCCTCCAGCGCGCCGTCGCGGAGAAGTCGATCGCGGAACTCGCCCTCGCGGGCAATGAACGGGTGCTCGACGTGGGATGCGGCGACGGATTCGTCACGCTCCGGATCGCGGAACGGCTTCCCGGCGGTTCGGTGGTCGGAGTGGACGCATCGCCGCGGATGATCGCGAAGGCCCAATCCAGAGCCGTGCCGGACGGCACCCGCGCCGAGTTCCGTATCGCCGACGCACGCGACCTTCCGTTCGACGGCGAGTTCGACGTCGCGGTGTCGTTCAACGCGCTGCACTGGGTCCCCGACCTGCAGGTGGCATTGGCCGGAATCGCCCGCAGCGCCGTGGACGGCGGACGGGTGATCATCCAGATCGTGTGCGCCGGCCCGCGGACCAGTGTCGAAGACGTCTTGATGGCCGTGGCGGCGCGCCCGCGATGGGCGGAGTACTTCACCGACTTCTCGGCGCCGTTCATCCACATCCAACCGGAAAAGTTCCGCGACATCGCGAGGGTGGCAGGACTCGACACCACCGACCTCGTCGTGCGCGACGTCGAATGGGATTTCGGTTCCCGGGAGGAATTCGCGCGGTGGTGCACCGTCGGATCCACCGACTGGACCACGCACCTCGACGACGCAGCCGTGCCGGAGTTCATCGACGACGTCGTGCGCGCGTACGAGCAGATCTCGGGACGCACCGGACTGTTCCTGTTCACCCAGATGCGGGCGGAACTCGTCCGAACGTCCTGACCCGCCGCTGAAGCACGCCTGCATGGTGGTGCCCCCAGTCGGACTCGAACCGACACTGTGCGGATTTTAAGTCCGCTGCCTCTGCCAATTGGGCTATAGGGGCCACCGGTCGCCGAGGGTGTCGCTCGGCGACCGTGCGCAGATCACACTAGCTCAGGCGATCGACAATGCGATTCCGTCGAGGATGTCGTGTTCGCTGACGACGAGTTGGTCGATGCCCGCCTTCTTCTCGAATGCGTCGGCCAGTGTCAGGGTCACGATCGCGCCGCCGCCGATGACGTCGACCCGTCCCGGGTGCATCGGGCCGAGGGCGGCCCGCTCGGTGTGGGTCATGGCGATCAGCGAGTCGCAGACCTCGCGCAGCCGGGGCATCGGGATGCGGGACAGGTGCACCTGCTCGGCGTCGTACTCGGGCAGTTCTTCGGCGAGCGCGGCAATGGTGGTCATCGTTCCGGCGACGCCCACCCAGGTGTGGGCCTGTTCGACGGGGACATGCGCGAACGCCTCGTCCAGGCGTTCCTGCGCGAACGCGCGGGCCTCCTCGACCTGTGCAGGTGTCGGCGGATCGTCGTGGAGGCAGCGCTCCGTGATGCGCACGCATCCGATGTCGGTGGAGAAGGCGGCGTGGACGCCGGATTCGTCGCCCAGGACCACTTCGGTGGAACCGCCGCCGAGGTCCACGACCACGAACGGTCCCTGCGACGGATCGAGTTCCCCGACCGCGCCGTTGAACGACAGCCGTGCTTCCTCGTCGCCGGTGATGACTTCGGCCCCGGCGCCGGGGATGACGGCGCCCAGCACCTCGCGGGTCATCGAGAAGAAGTCCTCCCGATTGGACGCGTCGCGGGTGGCAGACGTGGCGACCATGCGGACTGCGGTGGCGCCGGCGTCCGCGATCATTCCGGCGTACTCGCTCAACGCGACCCGGGTGCGTTCGATGGCCTCGGGCGCCAGGCGCCCGGTGGCGTCCACGCCCTGTCCCAGCCGGACGACGCGCATCTCGCGACACACGTCGTGCAGTGTGCCCTGCTCGTCGACGTCGGCGACGAGCAGGCGGATGGAGTTCGTGCCGCAGTCGACGGCGGCGACGCGGGTCACTGCTCGGGACTTTCGACGTCGTCGATGCCGGGCCAGTCCGCGGGAATCGCGGTGCCCCTCAGCTTTCCGCCTGCCGCGGACGCGGCGAGGGCCACCGATTCGTCGCCCAGCGGGTTGACGCCCGGTCCCTTCGCCAGCGAGTGGGCCATCAGCACGTGCAGGCATTTGACGCGCTCGGGCATTCCGCCGCCGGTGAAGTCCGTTCCCAGCGGCTCGATGGCGTCACGCTCGGCGAGATACGACTGGTGGGCGCGCAGGTACGCGGCCGCGAGTTCCGGGTCCTGCCCGAGACGCTCGGTCATCTCACGCATCACCCCCGCGGACTCCTGCCGGCTGGCCTCCGCGGTCAGTCGCGGATCGGTCAGGTAGTACAGCGTCGGGAACGGTGTTCCGTCCGGAAGTTTGGGCGCGGTCTTCACGACGCCGGGCGTGCCGTCGGGACTGCGGTACGCGATCTCGAGCACTCCACGCGGTTCGCGGCCCAGCTGGGCGGCGACGGCGTCGAGGTCTTCCTGCGGCACGGGATTGGACGGGTCGGACGAAGTGGTCACCCGGTGGGTTCTCCTGGTTCTGGCGGTACGGGCGGCGGCACCATGGGGGGCGCCGGAGCCGGTGCCGGCTGCACCTCGGGCGCGGCCGGCGGTTCTGAAATGGTCTTCCACAGGTCGGAGTACCAGGGGCCTGCCATCTCGGCGTCCTTCTCCTCCGGCTTCTCCGGCTCCTTGTAGTCGCCGGGCAGCTGCACCTGGAACGGGGTGTCGCCGGGCTTCACCCACCGGAGCCGGCCGCGTGCCTGCGCCTCGATGTAGGCGGGGTCGGAGTAGCGCTCCTCGAGTATCCGCAGTTCCTGCAGATCCTTTTCGAGCTGAACCTGTTCCGCCGCAATACGATCCGCTTCCCCACGCTGGGTGAGGTAGTTGCGCAGCGGAACCGCGAGGGTGAGCGCGAGAAGCAGCACGACCATGACGAGGACGAGCGCCCGGCCCGTCGACAGTCCGAGGATCGTGTGCTCGGAGCGAATTGTGCGGGCGGCCCCGGTCGCACCCACCCGTCTCGGGCGGGCGCGACCGGGAAGCACCTTGCCTGTGTCGGCGCCGTCGACGGCGTCCGGCTTGCCGTCGGCCTGCCCCGGCGTCGTCGACTTGGTGGTGCGGGGGCGCCGCGCTCCGCCCGGCGCGCCGTCCGCCCGGTTTCCGCGGACCCGTTCACCCCGCCCGGAGCCGCGGCCGCCCGGACTTGCTCCGGACGACCGCGGCCTGCCGCGCTGTGCCACCTACCCCAACACCCCTTACTCGACTGTCGAACGTCAGCCTTCGAACGCGAACCGCGGGAACGCGACCTCGCCGGCGTAGCGGGCGGCGTCGCCCAGGTTCTCCTCGATGCGCAGCAGCTGGTTGTACTTGGCGACACGCTCGCTGCGTGCGGGGGCACCGGTCTTGATCTGACCGCTGCCCACGGCGACCGCGAGGTCGGCGATGGTGGTGTCCTCGGTCTCACCGGACCGGTGGCTCATCATCGTCTTGTAGCCGTTGCGGTGCGCGAGGTCGACGGCGTCGAGGGTCTCGGTCAGCGTGCCGATCTGGTTGACCTTCACCAGCAAAGCGTTCGCGGCACCCTTGACGATGCCCTCTTCGAGACGCTCCGGATTGGTGACGAACAGGTCGTCACCGACGAGCTGGACCTTGTTGCCGATCTGATCGGTCAGGGCGACCCAGCCGTCCCAGTCGTCCTCGTCCAGCGGGTCCTCGATGGACACGATCGGGTAGGCATCGACCAGCTCGGCGTAGAACGCCGACATCTCGGCCGCGGTCCGGTTGCTGCCCTCGAACTTGTAGCCGGTGCCGTCGGTGTAGAACTCGGTGGCGGCGACGTCGAGTGCGAGTGCCACGTCGGTGCCCAGGACCAGGCCCGTCTTGCCGATGGCGACGCTGATCAGGTCCAGTGCTTCCTTGGTGCCCGCGACGTCGGGGGCGAAGCCGCCCTCGTCACCGAGACCGGTGGCCAGGCCCTTCTCCTTCAGCACCGACTTGAGGGCGTGGTACACCTCGGCGCCCCAGCGCAGCGACTCCTTGAACGTGGCGGCACCGATCGGGGCGACCATGAACTCCTGGACGTCGACACCGGTGTCGGCGTGCGCACCTCCGTTGAGGATGTTCATCATCGGGACGGGAAGGACGTGGGCGTTGGGGCCACCGACGTAACGGAAGAGATCCAGACCCGACGACTCGGCAGCCGCGCGGGCCACCGCCAGCGACGCACCCAGGAGCGCGTTGGCGCCCAGACGCGACTTGTCCGGGGTGCCGTCGGCGTCCAGCAGGGCCTGGTCGACGGTCCGCTGCTCGGTGGCGTCGATCCCGATGATGGCCGGAGCGATCTCGCTCAGGACGGCCTCGACGGCCTTCTCGACACCCTTGCCGCCATACCGGTCGCCACCGTCACGCAATTCGACGGCCTCGTGCTCACCGGTCGATGCACCCGACGGGACCGCGGCGCGAGCGAAACTTCCGTCGTCGAGCAGCACCTCGACCTCCACCGTGGGGTTACCACGGGAATCGAGGATCTCACGGGCTCCGACCTGCTCAATGATGGACACTTGCTGATTCTCCTTATATGGGCTTCGCACTGTGCATCGACCGGTCCGATCGTGCCAGGGACACCAGATCGTGCCAGCACACAGCGTAACGGCACACCGAAACCGGCGCGGGATGGCGCGCCCCGCGGACGGCGAGCCGTCCGCACGACACCCATCGATGTGGCGCCGATCACGTCACAAAGTGGTGGTGGAAGGATTACGGGCGAACCCCGACCGAGTAGGCGGACGCCCGGTCGCGTACCAGCGTGAGGTACTCCCCCGACAGGTTGTAGGCCATCAGCGCCGACTGCCAGCCCTCCGCAGCGGTGAGGTCGCCGCCACGCTCGCACAGGTAGCGGGCGGCGGTCAGCGCCGCGTCGTCGATGTTGTCGGCGTCGGCCACGCCGTCACCGTTCGCGTCGACCCCCCACCGCTTCCAGGTCTCGGGAATGAACTGCAGTGGACCCATCGCGCGGTCGTGCACCGGGTCACCGTCCATCGCCCCGCCGTCGGTGTCGGGGATTTCGGCGACACCAGGTCCCCCGTCGAGGGGGATACCCCGGATCTCGGGCGTCACCTGACCGGTGGGCCCGACCGCCGAACCGGCGTGGGTGCCGTGCCGGCTCTCCACACTCGCGATTCCGGCGAGGGTGGTCCACCCGATTCCGCATTCCGGCTTCGTCTCGGCCATCACCGTCGCCGCGTAGCCGTACGCCTCGAGCGCGGTACTCCCGACGCCGATCGAGTCGGCCAGCCCGGCGGACCATCCGTGCAGCTGATCCGCCGAACGCCCGGGTGCGTTGATGTCGATCGGCGGGGTGGCCGCGCCGGGCCCGGGTGGGATGCCTTCCGGAATCGCGATCCTCGGTTGCTGCTCCCGCGAGCATGCGCCGTAGGCGAGAACCACGACCACCGTCGCCGCGAGAAGAGCGAACAGCGGTCCGGGCCATCGGGAACGACGTTTCGGCCGCGCGGGATATCGGTTCACGTCTCCATCATCCACACGAAACTCGTCGATCCCGGCCACGCGGGACGGCACCCGCACCGCGCCGGGTCGCGGCGAGGCAACACACCAAAGGTAAAGGGTTGTAAAAGTGCTGGTGAGGGCTTCTTCGGATTAGCAGGCGCGGTGTATGTTTTTCTTCAGGGCTAAGGTTCGCCTTGCCTACTGCAAGGTTGCCTACCCAACCTTGCGGACCACTCGGCTCGACCCCGCCTCGCCCAGGAGTGTGCATGTCAGTCCTCGCCGCAGGGACCGCGCCGTCGATCGCCACACAGCTGTTCGGCAGTGGATTGATCGGTCTGCGCGAGGGCCTCGAGGCAGGCATCGTCGTCATGATCCTTGCCGCGTTCCTCGTGAAAGCGGAGCGCAAGGATGCACTCAAGTGGGTCTGGCTCGGCGTCGGTATCGCCGTCGCGATGGTGGCCGCGATCTTCCTCGTCATCCATTACGGAACGTCCACCGTCACCGGACTCACCGCGGAGGTCATCGCCGGCGTCGCGTCCCTCGTCGCGGTCGCGATCGTCACCGTCATGGTGCTGTGGATGCGCAAGGCCGCGCGGACCATCTCCCACGACCTCAAGGCGGGCATGGAGAAAGCTTTGGTCGCGGGGCCCATCGCGGTGCTCACCCTTGCGTTCTTCGCCGTCGGCAGGGAAGGCGTCGAGACGGCGCTCCTGATGGTCGGGTACGCAGAGAACACAGCGGGTAGCGCCTGGCCTCTCGTCGGCCTCCTGCTCGGTATCGTCGCCGCCGCGATATTGACGGTCCTGTTGTACTTCGGCGCCGTCCGGCTCGACTTCGCGAAGTTCTTCAAGTACACCGGCATCTTCCTGATCATCGTCGCCGCCGGAATCCTCGGGTACGGCATTCATGCCCTGCAGATCGGCGGAGTCCTGCCCGGCGGCTCGGCACTCGCCTTCGACATCTCGGACGGCTACGACGCGTCCAGCTGGTACGGCACCGTCCTGGCCGGCATCTTCAACTTCCGGCCCGACCCGACGGTCCTGCAGGCCGTCGCCTGGGTCGTGTACGTCGTCGTGGTCCTCTTCCTGTTCCTCCGGCCCGTCGCCGCACCCACACCGGCCCCCGCGGCACCCGAGCGCACCGCCTCCCCCACCCCCGACGAGACCGTTTCATGAAAGGCACCTTCCGCCCATGAAGACCACGCGCCGAACCACCTTCGCCCTCGCCTCGGTCGCCGTACTGCCGCTGGCGCTCGCCGGCTGCACCGAGAAGTCGACTGCGAGCACCGACGACATCACCGTCACCGCGAGCGACGACACGTGTGACGTCAGCGCCGACTCCGGGACCACCGGGAACAGCACGTTCCAGGTCACGAACAACGGCACCAAGGTCACCGAGTTCTACGTATTCGCCGAGGGCGACCGGGCGATGGGCGAGGTCGAGAACATCGGTCCCGGCCTCACCCGCCAGCTCATCGTGTCGCTGCCCGACGCCGGCACCTACCAGCTCGCATGCAAGCCCGGCATGGTCGGCGACGGCATCCGCCAGGAGTTCACCGTCACCGGAGACTCGATGAGCGCCTCCGACGAGAGCGGACAGCTCGCCGAGGCCGCCGACGGCTACCGCCGCTACATCCGCAGTCAGGTCGTGGCCCTGCAGGACACCACGCAGCAGTTCGTCGACGCCGTCAAGGCCGGCAACATCGATCAGGCCAAGGCACTCTTCCCCGTCTCCCGCACCTACTACGAGCGCATCGAGCCCGAGGCGGAGAGCTTCGGCGAACTCGACCCCAAGCTCGACCTGCGGGAGGCCGACCTCGAACCCGGGCAGGAATGGACGGGCTTCCACCGGCTCGAGAAGGATCTGTGGGTCACCGGTCCCCAGCCCGACACCAACGCGATCGCCGACCAACTCGTCGTCGACGTCCAGTACCTCGCCGACCAGGTGAACGCCGAGGACTACACGATCGATCCCACCAAGATCGCCGGCGACGCGCAGGGACTGCTCGACGAGATCTCGACGTCGAAGATCACCGGTGAGGAAGACATCTTCTCGCACACCGACCTGTGGGACTTCCAGGCCAACGTCGACGGCTCGCAGGCCGCGGTCGCCGCACTGCAGCCGATCATCGACGAACGCAATCCCGAACTGGCCGCGAACATCACCCAGCGTTTCGCGGACCTCGATGCCGAACTCGCTCAATACCGCCAGGGTGACGGGTTCGTCTTCTACGACACTGTCAACGAACAACAGCGCCAGGAACTGTCGCGCAAGATCGACGCCCTCTCGGCCGAGGTCAGCCAGGTCCAGGGCGTGGTAGCAGGCGCATAATCATGACTGATCCGACCGGTACGACCGACACGACCACCTCGGTGGACGAGCGCAAGGGAGTGTCCCGACGACGTCTGTTCGGCGCCGTCGGGGCGGGAGCCGCCCTCGCCGGCGCCGGCGCACTGGTCGGGCGTGCCACCGCCGCCGAACCGCCGCTCTCGCACGCCGACGTCGTCGCCTTCCGAGGTGAACACCAGGCGGGCATCGTGACACCCGCGCAGGACCGGATGCACTTCGTGGCGTTCGACGTCACCACGAAGTCCCGTGAGGAACTCGAAGCACTGCTGAAGAAGTGGACCGAGATGGCCCAGCGGATGACCGCGGGCGAGGAGGCCACCCCGGACGGTGCCATCGGCGACGGAGCCTACGTTCCGCCCAGCGACACCGGGGAGGCGCTCGGCCTGCCGGCGTCCCAGCTGACGCTCACCATCGGGTTCGGGCCCTCGCTGTTCGACGACCGCTTCGGGTTCGCGTCCAAGAAACCCGCGGCGCTCGAAGAGCTTCCGCACTTCCGGGCGGACAACCTGGATCCGGCGCGCAGCGGCGGCGACATCGCGATCCAGGCGTGCGCCAACGACCCGCAGGTGGCCGTCCACGCCATCCGCAACCTGGCGCGCGTCGCGTTCGGGACGGCCTCCGTCCGGTGGTCGCAGCTGGGGTTCGGCCGCACCTCGTCGACGTCGACCACCCAGGACACGCCGCGAAACCTGTTCGGGTTCAAGGACGGAACGAACAACATCAAGGCCGAGGAACCCGGCGTCCTCGACCAGCACGTGTGGGTGGCGTCCGACGACGACCAGGCGTGGATGGGCGGCGGCGCGTACCTCGTGGCGCGGCGGATCCGCATGCTCATCGAGCAGTGGGACCGCACCGTGCTCGGCGAGCAGGAACGCGTGATCGGACGGTCCAAGGGCACCGGCGCCCCCCTCAGCGGCAAGGCGGAATTCGACGAACTCGACTTCGATTCCAAGAAGGGTCACGACCCCGTCATCGACGTCGACGCGCACGTGCGACTGGCATCCGCTCAGGAACTCGGCGGCATCCAGATCCTGCGTCGCGGATACAACTTCACCGACGGCTCCGACGGTTTCGGCCACCTCGACGCCGGACTCTTCTTCATCGCCTACTGCCGCAACCCACAGGAACAGTTCGTGCCGATGCAGCTCAACCTGTCCAGGAACGACGCGATGAACGAGTACATCCAGCACGTCGGTTCCGCCCTCTTCGCCTGCCCGCCCGGCCTCGCCGAGGGGCAGTACTGGGGTCAGGGCCTGTTCACGTAGAGCGTCCCGATCAACGCGCCGGACAGTCGTATCGCATCAACGGTGCCGGCCGAGCAACCGAAGGTCGAGCTGGTCGGGAGGCAGCGGGCGGCCGTGGTAATGCCCCTGGGTGACGTCGCAGCCGTATCGACGCAGGGCCCTCAGGGTTTCCTCGTCTTCGACACCTTCGGCGACCAGGGACGCGCCCAGGCTGTGCGCGAGCTCCACGGTCGATCGCACAATCGCGACGGATCGAGGGTCGCTGGCGAGGCGGGCGACGAAGACCCGGTCGAGTTTCAGCTCATCGACGGCAAGGTCCTGCAGATAGGCAAGGGAGGACCACCCGGTGCCATAGTCGTCGATCGACAATCCGATTCCCAGACCCTGCAGCGCCTCGACCACCCTTCTGGCGCGCATGTAGTCGGTCATCAGGACACTTTCGGTGATCTCGAGGATGAGTGCGTCGGCGGGTAATCGAAAGTCCTTCAAGAGCCGGTCGATCTCGGCAACCAGGTCTGCGTCGAGCAGATTCGTGACCGACAGGTTCACCGCGACGGTCAGCGATATCCCGCGATCGAGCCAGGTGCGCGCTTGACCCAGGGCAAGCTCCAGCACTCTCGTCGTCAGTGGGCGCATCAGGCCCGACTGTTCGGCGTGAGGAAGGAATTGATCGGGCAGGAGTAGGCCGTGGCGAGGGTGCTCCCATCGAACGAGAGCCTCGACGCTGTGCACCTGCCCGTCGCACGCGCTGACCTTCGGTTGGTAGTAGCACGTGAGCTCGTCGCCGGCGATCGCTGTGCGCAACTCCTCGATGGACTGCCTCTCCTCGATGCTGCGTTGGTACTCGGCGGCGTCGTACACCTCGAGCGCGCGGCGGTCGCACTTGGCCCGATACATCGCCACCCCGGCGCGCTGAAGAAGGTCCTGGGGGTTGGCGCAATGTTGCGGGCAGAGGGCGATCCCGATGCTCGCCTCGACGTGAACGGTGATCTCATCGAGGTGGAACGGCTCGCGCAACGCGTCGAGGAGACGACCAGCCAGCGCACGGGCTTCCGTAAGATCGATCCCTGACGGGAGTAGGACCGCGAACGCGTCTCCACCTATCCGGGCCGGCAGATCACCCGGTCGCACCGACCGCGCCAGCCGGTCCGCGACCTGGCGCAGCAATTGATCGCCCACGTACCGTCCGAAGGAATCATTGATCTCCTTGAACCGGTCCAGATCCATCAGCAGCATGCCGGGACCCGGGCGGTGGGATTGCCCGGCCGGCTGTGCCACATGGTCGAAGTATTCGGCCGTCAACGCGGCCGTGATTGCCCGCCGGTTTGCCAGGTTCGTGAGGTCGTCGGTCCTCGCCTCGCGGTGGCTGTCGGTCAGGACGACCACTTCACGGAACGTCACTGCGAATCGGGCCGCGACCGCGACCAGGCTGAGCGCGGCCAGAACCACCGCGAGCCGCGACAGCCTCGCATCGTGGTCGAGCACCAGGAGGCCCACCGCCGCAGCGGTGCACACCAGCGGGGGGACCCAGATAGCCAGTCCGGGAAGCTGATTGGATCGCCGTCGGCCGGGGGCCCGCCAACTGGCCAAGGCCACCAGCACCACCGCGGCGTGCGGGAGCGCATCGATCCACGTGCCCTCGACGTAGCCGTCAGCACTACGGAACAGGTAAACGGTGTCGGCCACCGCGAACAGCATGAACCCTGCAACGAGCAGCACCCACCGCTGCTCGGCACGCCAACCCAGCACTGCGAGGGCGCCGACCGCAAGCGCGAGGAGCAGCACGTCTCCCACCGGGTACGCCAACCCGACGATCACCGCTGCGGGGGACCCGCTCGCCACCGACTCGATCGGACCGAATGCGAGGGCCGCTGCCAGAGCCGCCAGCGTCAACCCGGCGGTGAGTGCATCCAACCAGATCTCTGCCGGTAGCCGCCGCGCTCGCGCGCGGAGGAGCAACACCAGCCCGGTGTAGACGAGTGGGTAGAACGCCAACTTCAGTGGATCGGCCACCGATGGGGACTGCCCCTCAGGCACCCACGACATCGCCACGACATCGCCCACGCACCAGCTTGTCAGCCCCAGCGCGATCAGCCACCACGCCTGGCGCTCGGCCGGCACCCACCACGCGCGAGCGGCGACCACGAAGGCGACCGACAGCGTCATTCCGTCGTAGAGCGCCTCGCGTAGCACCATCCAGCCGGCCTGATCACCTACCGCGATCGAGATCCCGTACAGGACCGCACAAATCAGCAGAATCCCGAACACCGCCGTCACACCGCGCCGTGACCGACCGGGTGGCGACACCCAGCCGGTCCGAAATGGCCGTGTTCGGCTGTGTGCCGACGTCAATCCAGTTGCGGTACCCCACCCCGAGAGCGCCTGGTCTGTCGCGGGTTCCACGGCTCGAGGCAGTTTCTCGATCTCCCCGTGCCGGGTGTCGATGGTGCGGGAGGCGTGGTGGTCGACATAGGGTCGCCCGTCGAACTCCTCGAAGCCGGCCGGATTCGGCGTGAAACTGCGAAGGCAGCCACCGCCGCAGCGTTTGGCCGCGTACATTGCCAAATCTGCCTGTTTGAGCAGGCTCTCGGTGGTCGCGTCGGGGACCTCGGAGGTGGCAATGGTCAGCCCGATGCTGGGACGGATGGAGAGCGCGACACCGTCGATGACGAACGGCGGGATGAATGCCTCCAGCACCCGATCTGCGGCCGACAGGGCATCCTCGACGCTCCCTTCGACCAGGGCCGCGAACTCGTCACCTCCGAGCCGGGCTACGGTGTCGGTGCTCCGCATGCACCCGGTGAGCCGTTCGGCAACGCGGATCAACAGCTCGTCCCCTGCGGGATGGCCGAGGCTGTCGTTGACTGTTTTGAAATCGTCGAGGTCCACACACAACACCACGATCGGTGTCAGTTCCCGCCGTTGGCGTTGCACTGCCTGGTCGAGACGGTCGAGAAACAACGCACGGTTCGCCAGTCCGGTCAGTCGGTCGCGAAAGGCCTGTCGGGCGACGGTGAGCAACAACCGCCGGTTCTCGGCCAACACGATGAACTGCCGTGACAGCAAGGCGAACACCAGGACCATGATCGCAGCGGGAATCGGGCCGGAGCCCAGTCCGGGCAGCTCCCGCTGCAGGCCGACGGCAACGGCCAGCAACAACGGAACGTACGGCAACCACAACCGTGCCCGGGACGGAATCTGCACCGGGACCGGTTCGGGTGACGGTGTGCGGGTGCTCGACAGTGCCGCCAGCCCGATCGCGACGAAGGCGGCCACCCAGCCCAGGTCGGTCACACCGCCGTTGCGATAGGTGCCCAGCGCGGTCAGGTAGGAGACTGCGCTGGCAGACAGTGCCATCAGGATGATCCCGATGCACAGCAATCCCAGGGTCAGGCGTTGCCCGGCCACCGCTCGGGTCAGCACCACAATCGCCATCGTCGCAATCACCAGGTCCGCGACAGGATAGGCGAGGGACAACACGAGGCTGGCCGGTGTGTCGCTCCCCGCGTGGTACACGCTGCCGAGCACGCTCACCCACGACACCACGAACAGTGAACCGGCCACGATGATTCCGTCCAGAATCAGCCGGGTACGGGAGTGTCCGCTGTCACCGGCCGGGAACAGCAACAACGCCGCGCATGCGCCGACCGGAAACAACAGATACGCCGCAGCCGCCGCGGAGGGGAACGGTATCTGATCACTTCCCTCCTTCACCACGTAGTAGCACCAGATGGCTTGACCGACCGACCACGCCGCCAGCCCACCTGCCAACGCCGACCAGCTGTGGCGCACCATGCCCCGCCCTACCCAGGCAGCCCAGGCGGCACACGCAGTGGCGAGCACAGCGAACACCAGCAAACTCACGTCGGCAATCACGATCGTCGTGAACGCTCCATCCCATCCCGACCACCACCCCACCGCGAAAAGCAGCGACGGGACGATGAATGCGACCGCGATCGCCCACAGACCGCCTCTCCACACGGCCTGGGCACTCGACGAGGTCCCCACCCGCTCGGCTGTACGATGTCCCATCGTCACCACCCGAACTGCCGCCTGCCGTCAGTGAATTATTGGATTCAAAGTATCCAGACATCCATCTTTGCACGACGCACGTATTGAAATATAGTCCAGAAAGATACCCGTAGTATGTTTCCGTCGTCACCGTAAGGCAGACGGGCGAGCACGAGCGTTCGACATCGCTGCCCGATCCGCACCACTACGTGCGCGGATCGCGGTCAGCGGCCGACGAGCTTCCGGATCAACCGGGGAAGCGGCCGCCGGAACCGAGGACAGTCGCACAGTGCACAGGACGTGCCCTTGCGGTAGTGCTCGTGAGCGGCGAATGGGTGGCCGCAGCGGCACTCTGAGTTCGACACGGCCATGAAGCTGATTCTATTCACACCCGAAACTCGCGCGTCCCGGACGTCACTGGGAGAACCTCACCCAGTCCACCAGCATGGTGGCGGGAAAGCGAGTCGACGACGTGACCGGTCCGGGCCAGTTCCCGCCGACGGCCACATCGAGCAGCAGGTACGCCGGGGCGTCGAACACCCAGCGCTCCTCGGGTCGCAGGTCCGCCGTGGTGACCGTGCCGACGATGTTCCCGTCGATGCCCACCGAGATGCGGCCGGGCGCTTTGATCAGGGCGTAATCGTGGAAACCTGCGCTGAGGTTCGCACCGATAGAGCCGTCCGTCGAGCGTTCCCAGTGCCCGCCGCCGACGGTCGGGCCGTGCACTCCCGCGTGGTATCGCGAACCGTCCCCGATCACTTCGAGGATGTCGATCTCGCCGCAGGCAGGCCACCCGACGCTGGTGATGTTGCTTCCGAGCGTCCAGAACGCGGGATGGATTCCCGGACCGGACGGTACCTGAATCCGTGCCTCGATCACCCCGTACGTGAATTCGAACTTTCCACGGGTCACGAGTCGAGCCGACGTGAATCCGCCACCGTTTCTGCGGGCCTCGACGACGAGGCGACCGTTGCCGTCGAGCCGCGAATTCTGCCGGGAGTCGGTGTACACCTGCTTCTCGTTGTTGCCCCACCCACCGCCGCCGAGGTCGTAGCCCCAGAACAGTGGATTGGGTGCCGCGTTTGCGGGTCCGTCGAATTCGTCGCTGCCGATCACGGTGTATCCGGGGTAGGCGGTCCGGACGGCTCCACCGCCGGGCACGGCGGCGGCAACAGCCGGGGTGAGGGACAGCGCGCACAGCGCCACCGAGCACGTCAACGCAATCTCGACCAGGGCCGAGCGCATCCGCCGCATGTGCCGATGCTAGGCGTCGCCGCGACCGGTCGTGACCGAATACGCGACGTGGCCGTTACCGGCGCGGCCCCGTGTAACGGAAGATCGTGCTGTTGTCGTCCTGCGCGTACACGGACCAGTCCGGGCTGGACCGCATCTGGTCCTCGAAGTTCTCGACGGATCCGTCCGGAAGGTAGCCGTAGTAGCGGATGGCGGCAGTGCCCTGCGTGTTGAACACGAGATACGTGTCGCCGGCGCGTTCCGCCGCATCCGCGGTGAGCATCTCGATCTGGCCGCCGTGCGGGAAGCCCTCCAGCACGGCCGGGGGCAAGGCCAGCAGAGGTTGATCGAAGTCCTTGTCGACGACGGCGAACGTGATGTAGTCGGCGCTGACCCGAGTGGGAAGACCGGCGGGATAGAGCGACATGATCGTCGCCGGCGGCTTCTCGTTCGCGAGGATGTCCGCTGCGAACGTCACCTGGGACTGATACCCGATGACCAGCGACCACAGCCCGAAATAGCCTTGCAGGCCCGCGAACGTCACGTACGCCAGTCCGCTCGCGAGTCCGACCGGGACGACTCGACGGAGCAATCCGGACCGGAACCTGATCGTGAGGGCGTCCACGAGGATCGGCGCGATGAGAATCGCGCACCCGGGCACGGCGTAGAGATAGACCCGGAAGATCGCCTCACCGCCGTAGCTCTGACCGGCCAGCAGCGCGAACGAGCTGAACGCCATGACGGTCGCGACCCAGGCGGGACGCTTGCGACGCCAGAGGACGATCGCACAGACCACGGCGAGCAGGATGATGCCCGCTGACAGGGAACGGCACACGGCGGAGGTGAAGATCTTCCCGAACGTGCCGACGGCGGTCACGTTGCTGGCGGCGTTGTCGACCGGGTTGAAACCGGACAGCAGCCCGTACGGTGCCACGATGTCCAGCCGGGGAACGAGATAGGCGACGAGGATCCCGAAGTAGGGAACCGGGATCCACCACGGACGGATCTTCCGCGTCACCGCCAGGGCCACTGTCACGCCGAACAGCCAGTACGGGGTCAGCTGGTGGGTGGGCACCAGAGCGGCGAAGACGAGGATCGACAGGTACGCCGCAGAGCGGTGCTCCGTCGACACCACCAGCAGTGCCACCACACCCAGCGCCATGACGAGGGCGATGGCCTGCGGCGAGAAGTAGTCCTGCCCCACCCAGTTGGCGAGTTCCGCCACCATCGCAGCCGTCAGTGCCACCCGCATGCCGAACCCGAGGAGCCGGGCGATCGCGGCGATCACGACCGCCAGCAGCACGTGGATCACCGGCGCGAACCAGTGGGCGATCGACATCATGTCCGCGGACGTGATGTCGCCGAACCACGCGAACGCGGTGAAGAAGCCCGGCCACTCGCCGTAGATGTCGACGCCCTTGGGCGGCAGTGTCTGGAACTGCTGGATGTAGTCGACCACGCCGAGGTGCTTGTACGTCCACCCGTAGATGGGCACGTCGGTGATGAGGGTCGGGGTGAGCCGTTCCACCACGATCACGCCGAGCACGGCCACGGCGGCGGTCCCGACAGCCCTCTTGCGAAGAGCCCAGACGAACGCACCGAGCATCATCAGCGCGCACACCACCAGGCCGGGCCCGCTGCCGACGAACAGCAGACCGAACTGTGAGTACGCAGTGGAGCCGAGCCCGAAGAGAACCACCACCCACACGGCGAGCGCCACGGCAACGAGGATCAGGGGCCGGTTGCGGCGGGCAACGTGCCACCGTTGCGACAGACGGAGCGACACCTGCTGCACGGTCACCGCGCGAACCGGCTCGGCGCCGGTGTCGTGCCACCGATGCCGCAGCGCGGACACTACGACGGCAAGGACCATCACCAGCAGCAGACCCGTCGCGGGCCATCGGTAGAACCAGGCCACGACGGTGGTGGCCGCAGTCACCACGGACAGTCCGAGAACGGGGACGGCCGCGACGGCTGCGGCGACCGGTATCCGCATCCACGTCACGATCGCGAGACCCGGTCCGAGCAACACGAACACCGTCAGTAGCACCGAACTCACCGACGACGGAAGCGGCGCCAGGGACGTCAGTCCCGCGACCGCCGAGGCCAGCGCGGCGACGTCGTAGTACCGGGTCAGCTCCGGAGCCCTGGTGTCGAGGCGCTCCGCAGTGAGCAGATCACTCATCGGTGACCCTCACCCAGTCGACGAGCATCGTGGCGGGAAACGTCGTGTCGGCTCCGACGTCGCCCGGCCACCGTCCCCCGACGGCGACGTTCAGCAACAGGGAGAACGGTTTGTCGAACACCCACTCCTGCCCTGGGGCCAGGTCGGCACGCGAGAACTCGCCGGTCACCGCGTCGTCGATACCGAACGTGACCCGGTCCGGCGACCGCTCCACCCAGTAGTCGTGAAAATCTTCCGACATGTTCCCGCTGCCTTCCGCTTTCACTTCCCAGGGCGTGCCGTCCGCGGAGGGGCCGTGCAGCGCACTGTGGTAGAACGACGCGTCGTTGATCGTCTCGATCACGTCGATCTCCCCCGACTGCGGCCAGCCCACACGGTTGACGTCCGTGCCCATCAACCAGAACGCCGGGTGCAGGCCCTGTCCGCTCGGCAGCTTGATGCGGGCCTCGGCCCGTCCGTACTGGAATGCGAAGCGGTCGAGGGTGCCAAGCCGGGCGGACGTGTAACCCGACCCGTCGGGACGTGCTTCGATCACGAGGTTGCCCTCGCCGTCGAGCCGGGAATTGACGGGATCGTCCGTATAGACCTGCGCCTCGTCGTTTCCCCAGCCTCCTCCCCCGACTGCGTGTCCCCAGTAGCGGGGGTCGGGCGCGGTTCCGGCGGGCCCGACGAAATCGTCGAACATGAGCACAGACTCGGCCTTCCTCGATGCCTGCGCGACATCGCTCGACGCGTACCACCCGGTGGCGCCGATGCAGACGAGCGCGAGGAACACCGTGGCCGCAGACACGGCGCGGGTTCTGCGTGGACGGTTCAGCTGCCTATGCACCGGCACTGTCTCCGACCCGGACGACGGCCGAATGTCGAACCGACGGCAGTTGTGTCACGAGGTGGACGCACACGACGAACCCCAGGATCGCCGAGTAGGCCGCGACCCGTTCGATACCACCCACGCCGAGTCCGAGGTCCCAGGAGTAGGTGAAGCAGAAGTACCCCACCAGTCCGAGGACCCCGAGTGCGAGGGCGAGGTACGTTGCCGGCCCGGATATCCGAGGCCAGACGGTGAGTGCCGTCGTCAGTGTGAAGAGACTGCCGAAGATGAGGAACAGCGTGGCGCCGAGTGAATGCAGTTCCCAGTGCGTGTTCGACGGCGCCAGACCGACCACTACTCCGCCGATCCCGGCCACCACCAGGAAGACGACAGGGGCCGGCGGCAGCACCCGTTCGATGCGGTGCCAGAGGACGGCGGCAACCATGTAGGCGAGTCCGGTCACCACGAACGACGCGTCCATCAGCAGTGATGTCTTGCTGCACGGCGCGTTTCCGTCCGTGCCGCAGAACGGGACGCCGAGGTCACTGATGAAGTTGGCGGAGTAGCTGTAGTGACCGCGCCACGTGCCGGCGACGAGGAATTCGACGACGAACAACTGCAGGACGGCAACGGTGAGGTACAGCGGAGTCCGCTTCGATGTCTCGAGGACGTGTGAGGGCATGGTCAGAACATCCTTCGAGACAGTAGAGACAGTGGGTCGCACAATGCGTCCGCGAGTGCGGTGCGGACGAGTTCGGGGTCGAAGACGTTGTCGTGCAGCGACGCCGACACGTCCAGTTCGGAACCGTGGCGCACCGAGTTGAAGACGATCGATGCAGGGTCGGCCGGTTCGCTCAGTGCGGTGACGAGACGCCGGCCGGGCTCGTCGGTCCAGTCGAGATCGGCCAGCAGTGCGGCCTCTCCCATGTCGGAGTACACGAGCCGCGTCCGGGGGTCCGCAGGAACGTGGGTGGCCTGCGCGTGCGCACTGCCGGCCCGCACCCGCCTGCGGAACGTGGCGGTGCTGAGTGCGAGCGAGGCGAGCGGCCGGCCCGACGCTGTGGCCTGCGTGATCGCCGCGCTCATCTCGGCGGCATCACCCGGGTCCGACAGTGAGAAGCGCACCAGAACAGCGAAGTTACCGTTCACCGTCGCAGCCTCGGGAAGGTACCGGCGGCAGTCGAAGAGGACGTCGACCGTGTCGTCGACAGCCAGTCCATGACTCCGCATTGCCCGCGCGACGGCCGCGAACAGCAACGACGACACCGACGCCCGGGGCATTTCCCGATCCCGCCAGCGACGCAGTTCTGCGGTGGTCCCGGACGCTGTGGACGCGATGACCGCGGTGGGCGCGCGGTGCCACGGCACGACCACCCCGGCCGATCCGGAACCGTGTGTGGCAGCGGGCCGGGACTCGAGAAGCGACGCGACACGTGTGGGGGTCGACGCGAAGGTCCGGGTCAGGGCGCGTGCGAGCGGCAGTGCGCTGTCTCGGGTCCGCGCCCATTCCGGAACCGGCGTCCCGGTGCGGCCGCCGGCGACGGCACGGACGAGAGACAGCGCGAGCCTGCCGTCGCCGAGTCCGTGGGAGATGTCGAGCAGGAGGAAATCACCCGCGACCGCGACGTTCAGCGCGTGCGCGGACGCACCCGACCGTGCCAGCCGGGTCAGCAACTGCGGCACCTCCTCCCGGGTACAGGGTTCGAGTTCCCGTACCTGCCCGAGGAAGTCCTGCGGTCGGTGCTCCCACCGGCGTGACCCGGGGGCCGGGACGAGACCGATCGGGGTGTGCCGCCCACCCGCGTGCGCGAGCAGGGTCAGCGTGTCCCGGATCTCGCCGATGCTCGGCAGTCGGACGGGACCGATCGCGGTGATCATCCGGCTCCCGCTGCGCATCAGGTCGCGGGTACTCGCTCTATGCGTCGACATCGGACACCTGCCACATCGGTTTCGGATTCATACTCTTCTTGGCCAGCCACCGCTCCCACTTGGCGCGGTTCTGGAGTCGGCGGAGCCACGAGATGAGCGGTCCTGCGAGGATCACGGCGGTGAGCGTCTCGGCCGCGAGATACGCCCAGCCCACACCCGCGACCCCGATCGACGCGCTGAAGACCAGGCTGCCGACGATGATGACCACCGTGGCCAGGCACTGGGTGACGACGGCGAGGGTCAGCCGGCGGTACACCCGCGCGAGACCGTCGTAGACGGCGCCGATGACGGTGAGAGGCACGAACACCGCGGCGAGGTGGAGCAGAGGCGTTCCTTCCGCACGGTATTCGTCACCGATGAATCCGAGTGCGGGCGGCGCGACGAAGGCCAGCCCGAATCCGCCCACCACCGCGACCACGGCAATGGTGCGGACGAACCGGCGCGACAGGCTGACGATCTTGTCCGGATGCGCGGCGGCCTCGGCGACGAACGGGCCCACCATGAGGTTCACCATGATGTAGAGGGCGCTGACGATCGACCAGGTCACTGCGAAGTACGCGTTCGCCGCGGTGCCGACCCGAGTGACGACGATCAGCGGGACGACGAGCGGGGCGATGGCCCCCAGCGCCGAAATGCCGTACGAGGAACCGAAGTACACTCCGAGTTCCTTGTTGGAGGGCAGCGCGGGTACCTGCCGGTATCGAGGGTCGGACCGGATGCGCAGGCCCATCGACGTCAACACGACCACAACGGCGATCGCCGCGGTGACCCCCCAGGACGCGACGATGGCGAGCGCCGACCCCGACGCCGCGAGCACCACGACCGCGAGCAGTTTGGCCAGCGCGTGGAAGACGTTCTTCGACGCCGCCCAGCGGGCCACGCCCAGCCCTGAGACCGTCTGGTCCTGAAGAGCGAAGAGTGCGAGGACGACGACGAACACCGGATAGATCGCGATTTCCAGGTTGTTCTCGAACAGCGTGTCCCGCGGACCGAGGACGATGAGCCCGACGGCCGACACGAAGGCCAGTGTGGCCACGGCGGCGAAACCCTTGACCAGCAACGGTCCCGCACGGTGGCCCGCCACGGGCAGGAAGCGCTCGAACATCGAGCCGAGGCTGAGATTCGACAGCGTCGACAGCATGATCGCCGTCGAGATGAGAGCGGACGCCACGCCCACCTGATCGGCGGGGAACAATCGCGCGGCCGCGCCCCAGAAGGCGAGGCCGAGTACACCGGTGACGACACTCGACAGCATCAGGGCCATCGAGTTGAGCTGCAGATTCCGCCCCGCGGAGTGCGGTGGCTGCTCGGCACGGTGCTTCGCGCGTAGTTGCGACTGCGTCGCTGTCGGGGATCCCATGGCTACCCGACCAACTCCGGCCGGGAATCGTCACGGGCGTCGTCGACAGGGCCCACGGTCAGTTCGCCGAGCGTGGTGGCGAGGACGTCCCGCAGGACCCTGTCCCGCAGGGCGGTGCTGTACAGCGAGTGATCGCCGGACGGGTACGTCACCAGGCGTCCGTTCCAGCCGGCGCGCCGGAGCCGGCGAAGGCTGCGCTCGCCCTGGTTCTCGACGAACGCGGCGTAGTCGATCGGCGAGAGCAGAACGGTGGTGTGCACGCCACGCTCGTTCAGCGGAGCGAGCATGACCTCCGGCACCTGCAGCAACCCGGCCCGGCCCAGCCACAACCAGTAGCGGTACGGCATCCACACCCGCAGGTACCTTTTCGCCGTCGCCGCGTGCCGGTGGAGCAGCGCGAGCGCTGCACCCTTCAGGGAACCCCGGTCGGCGTCCATCATCGACTGCTTCACGAACGCCTGACGGGTGATGGTCCAGTCCGCCATGTTGACCAGGACCACCGCCCGGACGGGACGCCGGAGGGCGGCGTAGCTCGAGTTCCACGCACCCGAACACATGCCCACGAGCACAGCCGATTCGGGCTGCGCACCGCTGACGGAGATGATGTCGACGGCGTCGTCCCGGGATTCGTCCGTGTAGATGGTGGTGCATTCGCCGCGCTGCACCGTGCCGGTGTCGCCGGTGCCGCGACGATCGAAGCGGACGCCGACGATCCCGTGGGCGGCGAGTTCGCGCGCCGTCTCGGCCCACAGCCGGACCGGTCCGACGCGGTGCTCGTTGGCGGTGCCGTGGAAGATCACGGTCGGCGCCGCAGGGTTGGGCGCCGCACCCCGCTCCGCCGCGACGGACGTTCGGATCGTGAAGAGTTCGGATGCTCCCGCGAAGCCCAGCGTCTCGACGACGTGCCTGCCGTCGACGGTCCGATCCACGACGGCGGTGGTGCGGAGATCGAGTGCCGCACCGGTGTGCTGGTCGCCGAAGGACGCGGACATCCAGTCGGCGATCCGGTCGATGTCGCCGAACGGGATCCGGACCACGAAGTCCGGCGGCTCGAGGAACGATTCGTAGTCGTGAACCGAGAAGTTCTCGGCGTTCCAGGACGCGACGGCCTCACGCATCCCGACGGAATCGACCTCGCTCTCCCGCAACGCCATCAGGACCTTCGCGCCCGGCGGCGGGGTGGCCGCTCGCAGAGTCATCGCCGACAGTGCGGTAGCCGCGGCCGGTGCGAGCACCGCACCGATGAGGGTGATCCGCGGATCGTCCGCATCCTCGGGACCGACCACCATCCGGTGGAGCGCGGTCTGCTTGCGCAGGTAGGCGCGGCCGCGCACCACCGGGTCCCACAAGGTCACGGCCCGCACCGGACCGCACGTCGCGGCGACCTGTGCGGCGAGCAGGGCGCCGACCCGGAGGCCGACCAGCCCGACGTCCGTGATGCCGCAGCTGCGCACGAAATCGACGGCCCTCCGGATGCTCTCGAGCCATCCGGCGACCGCGTCGGAATCGTCCTGGGCGCCCGGCGAGTCACCGGTGCCGCGGTAGTCGAACCGCAACACCAGTAGACCGCGAGCCCGCAATTGCTGGGCGAGATACACCATTCCGCGATACGCATCGACCTGTTCCTTGCCGATCGGCGGGCAGAGGACGACGGCACCGCGGCAGCGGCCGTCCGCGGGAAGATCGACGACGCCGAACAGCGGCGCGTCCTCCGGTCCGAACCAGGTGGCGAACCGGGTGCCGTCGGTGCGGCCGGCGAGATCAGGATGGGCCCTCATCGGTCAACCCCCTCAGCGGTGCCGGATCCCGGCCCTCCACTCGGGCCTTCAGATAGGCGAACGGACCACGCGCGATGGACCGCAGCTCGGTGGCTCCGATCCCCACGGGAAGGTCGTCGGCGAGACCGTCCGGAGGGGTGGCCACGCGGGACATCTTCCGCGACAGACGGAGAAACGTCGGCGCCTGCCGCACGGCGATGCGCGCTGCGAGCCAGGCGGTGCGGGGGTCGACGGCGATCTTGGCCAGCCAGGCACCGAGTCCGAGTCCGTAGCCGCGCGCCTGGACGGCGAGCGCATCGTTGTCCGCCCGGTGCCGATGCCACACGACAGCCCCGGGCCGGTACGCCAACTGCCGCCCGGCGTGCAGTACGCGGAAGAACATGTCGAGGTCTTCGCCACCGTCGGTGGGGGCTCCCGCCCCGAGCGCTTCGTCGAAACCACCCAGCGCGAACACGGCCTGCCGATCGACCGCGAAATTCGCACCGGTGCCGTAGACGCCGACCTGGAACGGGAAGAGCGGCACGTCGGCGGGCGGGTGCGCGAGGTCGAACAACCGTGGGACGCAGGAACTCGCCCACCCCACCCGCTGATCGAAGTACGCCTGCGCGGGTGTGCGGATCTCCCCGCTCGGGACGATCCCGCACACGCACGCCACCGCATTACCGGCGCCGAATCCGGCGACGAGTTCGGTGAGCCAGTGCGGGTCGACGACGACGTCGTCGTCGGTGAAGGCGACGATCTCCGTGTTCGCCGCGCGGACGCCCGCATTGCGCGCCCGGGACAGGCCCGGGCGGGGCTCGGTCACGACGCGCACACGGGGGTCGCCGAGTTCGGTGACGAACCGCTGCGTGGCATCCGTGCGGGATGCGTTGTCGACCACGATCACCTCGTAGTCGGGATGGTCGAGCGACAGGATCGATTCCAGGGCGACCTTCAGGCTGTCTACCCGGTCCCGGGTGCACACCACCACGGTGACGGAAGGGCCGGATGCGGCGGTGGCGGCGGCGCTTTCGGCCACCGCTCCCGGCAGGAGCCCATCCGATGCGCGCCGCAATGCGGCGGCGTCGAGTCCGCCGTCCTCGATGTCCAGCTCGACGAATCCCAACAGGGTGCGCTCTTCTCGCACGAGCAGCCGGGCACGCCGATACCCCTCGGCTCGCTCCAGCCGGTATTCGGTGTCGTCTCGGACGGGACCGCGTAGTTCGCCGACCCAGACGGCCCCGTCCCACGTCGGTGCCTCGTCACTCACGAGAGCGGGCGCGAGGTCGATCCGGCGATCGAGTGTTCCGGTCATTCCGTCACCCGCTTCGATCGCAGACCGACGAGACCCCGGACGTAGCCGGCTGTGGTCGCCGTGAGCCCCGCGACCACAGCACCGGCCCGGGCCAGTCCGCCGTGCCGCGGGGAGGCGATTCCCGTGACGACGGCTCGCGGGAGTACACGCGCGGTGTACGCCCGTTCGCTGCTGAGCGCGTCGCCGGCCCCGACGAGATCGGAGACCAGCGCTTTCGACATGCCCTCGTGGAAGCAGCGCGAGAGGAAGTAGCGGAACGTGGTGCGGTCGTCGCTGACGCGGTGCGCCACCTTCATCGCGGGGTCGAACAGCAGCTGCGCAGTGGGCTGGTGGGCGCGGATCCGGATGCAGAGTTCGGTCTCCTCGCACCCGACCGGCGTCGTCCCGACCCGGCCGATCCCGTCGCTGAACCCGTCGACGGCGTCGAAGACCGTGCGCCGAAGAGACATGTTGCAGCCGATGAAGTTCCGCACCGGCTCGATACGTGTCGGCTGGCCGACGTAGCTGCAGCCGACCACCCAGTCGAACTCGGCGGGCATCCACACGGGGCGGTCCGCGGGCCAGACGGGACTCGCGAATCCCCCCACACCGAGCACGTCGGGGTCGGAGTAGTGGGCGGCGGACACCCGGTACCAGTCGGGTTCGGCGCGCGCATCGTCGTCGAGGAACGCGATCATGTCGCCGCGCGCCGCGCGCACGCCCGTGTTGCGGGCTCCGGAGAGCCCCTTCGACCCGGAGTTACGCAGCACGGTCACCCGGGTCTGCTCTGCGAAGTGCCGTTCGGCACGCGAGAACAGTTCCTCGGAGTGGTCGATCACCACCAGGACCTCGAGCACGGGCACGTTCTGCGTGAGCACCGAGTCGACTGCAGCACACAGGTCGGTCCACCGTTGGGTGGTGTAGGCGCAGATCACGACGGAGCAGGACACGAGTGTGGACACCGTCATGGTTGCTCAGCCTCGCGAGACGGGGGCCGGGAACACGTCAGGTGCGGAGGTGCGTTGCTCGCTCCTGATGGTGCGCAGCACCCGGAGCCCGTCACGTACCGCGTTGAGATTGCTCTCGCCGTGGATGCGGTCCTGTTCGAAACTCGGCACCTCGGTGATCTTCAGGCCCGCGTTGGCGACCCGCACGTTGATGAGTGTCTCGATCTCGAAGCCGTCGCCCCACTGCGCCTCGGCCGCATCGACGGACGGCAATGCCATCACCGGGACGTGGTGGCGCCAGAATGCGTTGTAGCCGTAGCACAAATCGCTGAACGAGGCCCCGAACTTGAGGTTGACGATGGCGTTCAACGCCTTGTTGCCGAGCTTTCTGCTGAACGTGATGTCCGAGCTTCCTCCGCCGGCGGCGAATCGGGTTCCCTTCGCGAAGTCCGCGCCTGCCACGAGAGCCCCGACGAACAGCGGGATCTCGGCCGGGTCGGTGGATCCGTCGGCGTCGATCATCACGATGATGTCCGACGTGGAGGCGAGGAAACCGCAGGCCAAGGCATTGCCCTTGCCCTTTCGGCTCTGCGTCACGACCGTGGCGTCAGGCCACAGACTCTTGGCCACCTCGACCGTGTCGTCGACGGAATGTCCGTCGACGAAGACGATCTCGTCGATGTCGGCCGGCATCCGCGCGGCAACGTGCGGGAGATTCTTGGCTTCGTTCATGGCAGGCACGACGACCGTGACCGTCGGCCGCTGCGACCCGTCCCCGTCGTTGCGACCGTTGTCTTCGCCATTGCGTTGGTCGACGCCCACGACGTCGGTACCGTCGGAGGGTTCCAGGCGATCAGGCGTGTACAGGCTCATTTGTCCGTCTTTCCTCGTCGGGCGAATGGCCCGGCAGCATCACAGTCGTCCCATGCGAGCACTGACCACCCCTTGTCTGGAGTGATGTCCTCACCACGTGCAGCGTGCAAAGGAAGCAGAGACCGTTCGAACCCCCGCAGTTCAGAAAACTTCAATGTTTTCGACCATCGGTCTTCTTTGCAGGGGTAAACCTATCTCAAGTTTGTTTCGTGCGCACCAGTTAACGCGAAGTGATTTAAAACTCAGTTACATTTCGGCAAACCGAAACGATCGCGTGGAACGGCCGCCCTCACGACGGCCAGTGACCCGTCCAGTCCGCTGCTCCGAGCGAGGACTTCCCCTGTGCACGCGCCGCATTCTCGGCTACCCGGATCCGGGTGATGAACGCGTGCGTCGCCGCCCGGAGTCTCGTCTCGGCCTCCGCCTCAGCTACCAGACCGGACTCGAGCTCGACGGGCACGAGTTCGGGCGGCAGGCCGGCCTTGCTCGCGCGGGCGATCACCTTCGCCGCGAGGGACGCCGCGGGCTGACTCATCGCGACGCCGTCGAGGCACGAACTCCGCGCCTTCTCCGCCGCCTTCCTGATCTCCCATGCCCGTTCCTGCTCCGCGATGTCGATCGGCCCGACGACGTCTTCCCCGAGGTGGGGACTGCGGTGCACGAGCTTGGCCACCAGGGTCGCGGCCACGTCGTCGATGTCGAAATTGCCCGACGCCGACGCGATGCGCGAATGGAACAGGACCTGCAGCAGCAGGTCTCCGAGTTCTTCCCGGAGATCGCCGGGTTCGGACGACTCGATCGCGTCGAGCACCTCGTACGTCTCCTCGACGAGGTAGTGCGACAGGGTGCGGTGCGTCTGCGTCACTTCCCAGCCGCCGTAACTCCACAATCGGTCCATCACCTCGGCTGCCTCGACGAGGTTGTCGCCCGGGACCTTCGGTGCCGCGATGACCCGGGACCCCGACGCGACCCACTCGCGCACGGCCGGATGGTCGGGATCGGTACTGACCAGGACGGCGGCCCCGGGTGCTTCGGTCAGCAACGTCCGCACGGCTTCGGGTACCTCGTCGGTGAACTCCACTCCGTCACCGACCACCCCGACCGCCTGCATCGGGATCGTCGTGGGCCGCAACGGGTCGAGCAGGACCACCGTCATCGGTCAGGCCTCCATCACCACGGACCCGGCAGCCTTGCCGTCCAGCGCGAGCACGAAATCGGCGATGTACTGCAGCAACTCCACGTCCCGCACCCGCTCCGCGCCGATTCCGCCGGAACCTGCCCGGGGCAGCGGCAGCTGCACCATCCCGGTGGTGGCACGGTACTGCGCGCTCGGGTAGATCCGCTTGAGACGCAACTGCTTCGAGTCGGGCAGGGCCATCGGCGCGATCTTCAGCTGCGTCCCGACCACGGCGATTTCCTCGAGTCCGTACTCGCGGGCCAGCAGGCGCAGCTTGGCCACCGAAACCAGTCGGCGGACCTCCTCGGGGAGCGGTCCGTACCGGTCGACGAGTTCGTCGACCACGGCCGTGATGCCGTCGAGTTCGGTGGCCGCCGCGAGCTTGCGGTATCCCTCGAGCCGGAGACGGTCGCTGGTGACGTAATCGGGAGGGATGTGCGCGTCGACGGGCAGGTCGATACGGACCTCCTTCGGGGCGTCCTCCGTCGTGATCGGCTTGCCGTCGGCGGCCGCCCGGAACGCCTCGACCGCCTCCCCCACCAGCCGCACGTACAGGTCGAACCCGACACCCGCGACGTGACCGGACTGCTCGGCGCCCAGCACGTTTCCGGCGCCGCGGATCTCGAGGTCCTTCATCGCGACCGCCATGCCGGCACCGAGATCGGAGTTCTGCGAAATGGTCGCGAGGCGGTCGTAGGCCGTCTCCGTGAGCGGCTTCTCCGGCGGGTACAGGAAGTACGCGTAGCCGCGTTCCCGGCTACGCCCGACACGACCGCGCAACTGGTGCAGCTGCGACAGGCCGAGGGAATCGGCGCGTTCGACGATGAGCGTGTTGGCGTTGGAGATGTCGAGACCCGTCTCGATGATCGTGGTGCACACCAGCACGTCGTAGTCGCGTTCCCAGAAGCCCTGCACGGTCCGCTCGAGCGTGTCCTCGTTCATCTGGCCGTGCGCCACCACGACCCGCGCCTCGGGGACGAGGTCGCGGATACGCTGGGCCGACTTGTCGATCGAGCTGACCCGGTTGTGGACGTAGAACACCTGCCCGTCGCGGAGCAGTTCCCGTCGGATGGCCGCGGCGACCTGCTTGTCTGCGTACGCGCCGACATAGGTGAGGATGGGGTGCCGCTCCTCCGGCGGTGTGAGGATCGTGGACATCTCGCGGATGCCCGCCATGCTCATCTCCAGCGTTCGCGGGATCGGCGTGGCCGACATCGTGAGAACGTCCACGTGGGTGCGCAGCGCCTTGATGTGCTCCTTGTGTTCCACACCGAAGCGCTGTTCCTCGTCGACGATGACGAGGCCCAGGTCCTTCCACCGGATCCCGGTCTGCAGCAGCCGGTGCGTGCCGACCACGACGTCGATCTCGCCGTCCGCCATGCCGGCGATGATCTCCTTGGAGTCCCCCGCATCCGTGAAGCGGGAGAGCCCGCGCACCGTCACCGGGAACGCCGCCATGCGCTCGGTGAACGTCTGCAGGTGCTGCTGAGCGAGGAGGGTCGTCGGCACCAGGACCGCCACCTGCTTGCCGTCCTGCACGGCCTTGAACGCCGCCCGCACCGCGATCTCGGTCTTGCCGTAGCCGACGTCGCCGATGACGACGCGGTCCATCGGGACCGCCTTCTCCATGTCGGCCTTGACCTCGCTGATGACCGTCAGCTGGTCGTGGGTCTCGGTGAACGCGAAGGCGTCCTCCATCTCCTTCTGCCACGGGGTGTCCGGGCCGAACGCATGACCGGGTGCGGCCTGCCGCGCCGCGTACAGCTGGACGAGTTCACCGGCGATCTCACGAACCGCCTTGCGCGCCTTGCGTTTGGTGTTGGCCCAGTCGGAACCGCCGAGCTTGCTCAGCGCGGGCAGCTCGCCGCCCACGTACCGCGACAGCTGGTCGAGCGACTCCATCGGGACGAACAGACGGTCGCCCGGGTGTCCGCGCTTGCTGGCGGCGTACTCGATCACGAGGTACTCGCGCCGCGCGCCGCCGATGGTGCGTTCGACCATCTCGACGAATCGTCCGATGCCGTGCTGGTCGTGCACCACCATGTCCCCGGCGGTCAGAGCGAGCGGGTCCACCTGGTTGCGGCGCTTCGCCGGCAGCCTCTTGCCGTCGCCGACCGCGGCCACCCGGTTGCCGGTGAGGTCGGCCTCCGTGACGATGACGAGTCCGGCGGTGGAGGCGTCGCCGGGGAAGACCAGGCCGTCGTGGAGCGAACCGCGCAGCACCCCGACCTGGCCCCGCGGGGGCTCGGTACCGGGCGCGAGTTCCGCCGCGGGTACCTCGGCCTCGCGAAGACGCTCGAGCACGCGATGCGCGGTGCCGGCGCCCGCGACCACGATGACGGCCCGCCCGCCGGTGGTGACGTGGGCGCGCAGGCTCACGAACAGTTCCGACAGCAGGTCGTCGGAACCGCGGACCTGGGGTGCCGGCGTGACCGCCAGCTCCAGTTCCTCGCCGTTGCCGGACGCGAGCGGGCTCAGCGTCCACCACGGCAGACCCGTGGTCTCCGCGGATTCCCGGACCTGACTGAGCGAGCGGTAGGCGGAGGCGCCGAGGTCGATGCCGTCGCCCTTCAGCACCGAGGTGTCGAGCGGGACGGCGCCGCCGATCGAGGCCGCCGTCCACGACGCCTCGAGGAACTCCTGACCGGTGCGCACCAGGTCGGTGGCGCGCGTCCGGATCTTCTCCGGATCGCACAGCAGCACGTGCGCGCTCTCGGGCAGCACGTCGGTGAGCAACTGGAGTTGCCCCGGCCGCAGCACGGGCAGCAGTGCCTCCATGCCCTCCACCGGGATGCCGGCCGACATCTTGTCGAGCATCTCGACGAGCGCGGCGTCGGCCTGGTTGTCGACCGCGAGCTGCGCGGCGCGGTCGCGGACGTCCTCGGTGAGGAGCAGTTCGCGGCACGGCGGGGCGATCACGGCGTCGATGTCGAGTTCGGGCAGCGACCTCTGATCCGCGACGGAGAACGCGCGCAACTCGGTGACCTCGTCGCCCCAGAATTCGACGCGCACGGGATGATCCGCGGTGGGTGAGAACAGGTCCAGGATGCCGCCGCGGACGGCGAACTCGCCGCGCTTGCCCACCATGTCGACGCGCGTGTACGCCATTTCGACGAGCCGCTGGATCAGCCCGTCGAAGTCGTGCTCGACACCCACGCGCAGCGTGACCGGTTCGATCTCACCGAGACCGGGGGCCATGGGTTGCACCAGCGAACGGACGGTGGTGACGATGACCTGGAGCGGAGCCCCGTACGAGCGGTCGTCCGGGCGCGCGAGTCTGCGGAGCACCTCCACGCGGCGACCGACCGTGTCGGCGCTCGGCGACAGCCGTTCGTGCGGCAGCGTCTCCCACGACGGGAACTGCGCCACGGCGTCGCCGATCATCTCCTGCAGTTCGGCGGTGAGGTCGTCGGCCTCGCGACCGGTCGCGGTGACCAGCAGCAGATGGGTGCGCTCGGCGAGAGCCGCGGCCACGAACGGCCGGGCGGGTGCGGGCGCGACGATGTCGAGGTGATGCCGCCCGAGCGCCTCGGTCACCTGCGCGATGACTGCGTCGCCCAGCGCGATCTTCGCCAGACCGGCGAGCGGGGTGTCGGACGAGGGCTCGGCAGCGATGAGCGGGGAAGACAACGACGCACTCCTGAGCAGTGATGACGAACTGCCGGCGAACAGCTCGGGCCGGGACGAGCGGCCAGTTGCGGACTGAGCCAGCCTAGTCGATATCGCACACGGACGGACCGGGGTCCGTATCAGGTGCAGACCTGCACGACCGGTGTGACGGCCACCGAGTTCAGCGCCCGCACGTGCCCGGTCACCGCGTCCGCTGTCCCGGTCCTGCGCACCGGCACGATTCGCGCTCCGCCGGGCGGCAGGTGGAACCAGGAGTCCGCCGGTTCGAAGCCGCGGAGTTCGAGGTGGACGTACTGGGCGGCGCCGTCGGTTCCGACGTCGACGACCCAGTCCCCGGGCGCCGCCTGCCGCGCCACCGCCGTCAGGCCGACGGTGCGTTCGAGGGCCCGGGCAGGTCCGCCGACGAGGTGCACGGACTCGGCGACGACACCGTCCTCGCTCGACAGGGTGACGGTCACGCTCTCGTACCCGCGGGGGCCGAAACGGTGGACGTGTGTCGCGTCGGTGAAACGCCCGAGCACCGTGTCGAGCGACCACCGGCGGGCCGCGTGCCCGGCGAGGGTCACCGGTTCGGTGACGTCGAACGCCCGGGCACCCGTGCGGGTGTGCACCTGCACCCGCAACTCCCCCACGACCGTGTGGTCGGAGTCGTTGAGCGCGTCGATCCGCAGTCCGTCCAGTCCGTCCTCGGCGAGGAGGACGGCGACCGGCAGCGACATCCGCCGCATCACGAACCACGGCGCCTTGGGCCTGCCGTCGGAGTCGAGCAGCCCCCACCCGGCGCCGGGTTCGAGGTCGCGGAGCGCGAGCACCAGGGCGCCGTCGCATCCCGAATCGGGCCGTCGCCAGAAACCGAGAGTCGCCGCGAACACCTCGCAGACGGCGGCCCGACCGAGGGCGAGGTACCGCTCGGGGTCGCTCCAGCGGACCGTCGACGGTTCCTCGCCGAACAGCGTCCGCACGTAGTGATCGCGGACGTCCTCGAAGTCCCAGGACGCGCCGTTGTCCCGCGGCACGGCCGCCTTCCACCGTGGATGGTGGCCGGCCGCCGCGAGGCTGCCGAACTCGGCCTCGATCGCCGCATCCGACGGGGGGATCGAGAATGCGAGGCATTCGGCGGCGAACCGCACCCGGGCCTGACGGACGTCGGACGGCGGAAGCCGGTAGCCCCCGACACCGAAGTAGTGCGCGATACCCGTCCCCACGTGGGTCGCGAGCGCATCGCTGCCCGGCGGCGAGGTCGGTGACGACGACACCGGCACCACCCCCGGCGCCGTCCTACCGACCACCGCCGGGATCACGTCGTGCACCGCCGTCATGTGCGGCACCGCGAGTCCGAGCATTGCCGGTTGCTGTTCGGTCTCGCTGCCTCCGCTGAACACGGTGAGCGCGGGGTTACCGGACAGCGGCCGCAGCACCGCCTCGACCTCCGCGGTCAGCAGGTCCAGGAACGGCTGGTCGTCGGGCGGGTCGAACGTCGACAGCATGGCGTCCTGCCACACCATGACACCGAGTTCGGCACAGTCGTCCCAGAATGCGGCGTCCTCGTACACCGCCGTGCCCGGCACGCGGACCATGTTCAGGCCGGCCCCGACCACCCGCTCGAGAGTGGCCCGCGTCTGATCCCGGCCGCCCAGCCCGACCGGATCCACCGGCGTCCAGACGGCGCCGCGGCAGTACACGTCGACGCCGTTGACCGACAGCCGGAATCCGCCGTCACCGCGCGCCGCGCACACGGTGCGGAATCCGACCGCACCCAGGTCGACGACGTGCTCCCCCAGGACGACGCTCAGCGGATACGTCACGGGGATGCCGTGGGTGTGGGGCCACCACAACCGGACGTCGGGGACGCGCAGGTGAGCGCGGACCTCCTGCGCGCCGGGCCCGGAGTCCACGATTGTCCCGTCCACGGTGAGGTCGCCGAGCCGCACGACAGGCGCCGGCGCGGCCGAGCGGTGCACGCGCACGGCGAGGTCCAGTACGCCCGCGCCGCCCTCCACGGTGGTGACCACGTGACGGTCCGACAGGACAGGGGCTGCGCCGTCGTGCAGACGCGCCGCCCGCCACGGACCCACCGGGGCCGGCACACCGCCGAAGACCGGGGCGCGACCGAGCAGGCTCGTGCGAATCCAGCGCAGTCCCTGCGCGCTCACCAGCGACGACCGCCAGCGTCCGCGTGGCCGTCGGCGGCGCAGCGCGGCATCGAGCGACGGAAAACGGATCGCCAGCGTGACCGTGCCGGGGCGGGAAGCGAGTTCGACCGCGGCCGGCACGAACATCGACTCCGACGACAGGACGAGGTCGTCACCGGCCCACACCTCCGCATGCGAGGCGAGGCCGTCGAACTCGAGACGCCACGGCCCCGGTCCGTCGCCGCACACGTCGGTGACGAACCACCAGTCCACCGCATCGGTCTTCGCCGCGGCCGCCGCAGCGCCGTCGATCGCCCGGATCGCGCCTGCCGCGGTGCCCGGCACCTGCGCGTGGTACCACGGACCCGGCACACGAGCCAGTCCCGAGGGATCGGTGACCGATCCCGGTTCCGTTGCCACACACCGCCACCGAGCACCGGTGAGAAGATCCACTACTCGCGTCCGACCACTCGCGCCACGCCGTCCACCGACCGTTCCCACGCCTCGGCCATGCCGTCGAGTTGAGCCGACGGGTCGACACTGCGTCCGCGAGCGGCCCGAGCCATCTGGAACTGCACACTCTTCGCGCCCTGCGCCACCGCCCGGAAGCCCGGCGCGAACGCCGCCGCCCCCGCGAACCCGTTGCGCTCGAGGTACTCGCAGACGTCGGCGGCCAATTCCGCGGTGGCACCGCACTGCCGCAACACCCCGAACGTCCACAGGTGAAAGGTGTCGATGCCCGCGTCGCGGATCCAGGGCACGTCGGCGACCACCCGCTCACCGAGATCGCGCACCGGATTCCCGTCCGGTCGGGTGGCGAGATGATGGCGCAGTACCGCCTCGAAGCGCGCCGGCCGGTACCCCGGGTCCCCGTCGAACCGGACCTGCTCCACGTAGGGGGTGAAGGTCGCCGATCCGGCGACGTCGAGCCCGAACAACCCGCGAAAGTCGTCACCGGCCAGCCGGTGATACCCGCTGTTGTGGAAATACTCGAGCACACCGGCCTCCCGGTCGATGTAGTTCGCGACGATCGTCGTCTTGGTGTGACCCTCGCGGTAACCGGTGCCCACGGTGTCCGGGAGCCAGTGCGCATCCACCTCGACGGTCGACAGCATTCCCGCCGCGAGATTGTCCTCGACGTGGTCGAGGACCCGGCGCCAGACGTTCATCTCCCCCACGTCGATCCCGTACAGCGCGAACAGATCCTCCGGCTTGAACTTCAGGAATGTCCACTGCGATCCGTCGAACCGGGCCCCGAACGCGCACGCGGCGGCGGGCACCGGATCGAGCCCGAGCGAGTGGAGTACCTCCACCCACAGGTCGAGGTAGCAGTTGGTCTCGGTCCACGTCCGCTCGCCGGAGTGGATGGTGTGCGGTTCGTATCCGTCCGGCGAGATCTCGATCAACCGGGACGTCACAGCGACATCCGGGATTTCACCGCACTCGGCCAGCGCGACGGGTCGATGCCGTGGGTCCGCAGCATCGCGAGCGCGATGCGTTCCATTCCGAATCCCACGCACGCACTGTGGGCGACGCCGCCGTCTGCGGTGGCGATGTCGAACGTGACACCGAAGTGGTCCTGATGACAGTTGCACGAGACGACGGCGGTCCCCTCGTCGAGATCGCCGTACAGGCGCACCGTGAGCTCGGTCTTGAGGTTCTCCTCGCGCTGGTTGGCGGCGAGCATGCGTCCGACCCTGCCGAAGAACGGGTCGTTCGCGACCACCGGCGTGGCGTCCAGCCACAGGTCGGACAGCACCTCGAGCCCGCGCTCGATCCACGAATCACGGTGCGTCGCGGCCTGGTCCGCCGTGCCGATCCGCACGAACTCGTGCATCCGGAACGCCTGCATGCGGGCGGGATCGAACGCCGGCTCGTGCCGGAAGCAGTAGCCGTACACGTCGAGCAGCGCACCGCCGTCCGGCAACACCCCCGTGAACATCGGGTACGCGGGGTGGCACGCCGCCGACACCAGCATGGTGTCGGCCGGTTCGAGCCACCTGTCCCAGCTCTCGCCGTCGGCTCGCGCCGCGAGCAGTTGGGCGTGCTCGGCGTTTGTGCCGGTGAACGTGTTGATCGCCCCGGTCAGATTGGGGAACGACGCGATGTAGTCGGTGCGCTCGAAACTGGTGCGGGGGAACACCGGGGGAAACCGGAATCGGGCCGCGGACGCGCCCGGCCCTGCTGCCCGTACGACCGCGTCGATGCCGTCGACGATGTCCTCGAACAATCCCGACCGTCCGTAGAGGCCGGCAACCGACGTGTCCACCAGAAGCCCGGCGTCCAGCAGTTCCGCCCGGAACGCACGCCGGGCCCGCTCGAGTTCGCTCGTCTCTTCCCGCTCCACTGCTGTATCCGTGCTCATATCGTCCCCCGGTATGCCGTGGCCATCTGCGCCGAGTTGGCCATGATTCGATCGTTGTTGACCATGACGGCCGCCCCGTGCGCATCGCGCAGGTGCCGGCCGAGCGAGTACTCCGTGTCTTCCCGGTAGCCGGCGATCCCGCAGATCAGCAGGGCCCTGCCGACGAGGTCGACAACCAGGGTCGACGCCGTCACCTTCAAGTTGTTCATCGCCAGCGAATAGCCCACTCCGCCCGCGACTTCGGCCTCCGGCGAACCGGCGGGTGCCGCATCGGCGTCGTCGAACCGGCGGGCCGCCGCGAACACGATGTCCGAGAACTGCTGGTGCACAGCGGCCGCCTCGGCGAGACGCGACGCCGCGGGCGAGGCCACGCCCGGCTGCTTACGCGCTGCCGCTCGCACGTACCGGCGTGCCTTCTCCACCGCGGCGTCGGCGATGCCGAGCCACACGGCCGACCACACCGAATGCGACACCGGGAGCATCGTCGCCGCCGAGATCTCCGCGTAGGGATCGGCGACGACGAGGTCGGGGCTGGTGGTGGCACGCAACACGAAACCGGGGCTGCAGGTTCCGCGCAGTCCCAGCGTGTTCCAGTCACCGGTGCGCTCGAGCGTCACGTCGGCACGCCGGCAGATGACGAGCACCTGGTCGCTCGGCGGGCTGTCGGGGGTGCGCCGCGCGGTCGCGAGGATCGCGTCGGCGTACTCGCCGTAGGAGATCACGGGGGCATTCTTGACCAGCGACACCACCCCGCCGGACTGCTCCACCGCGCATGTGCTGCGCCGGACGTCGCCCCCGATGCCCAGTTCCGTCGTCGCCGATGCCAGCAGGTACCGACCGGCGACCGCGTCACGCAGGAAAGCGGAGACGCCGTCGCCACCCGGATGCCGTACGAGCGAGAGGATCTGGGTCTGGTGCATCGCGAACACCATCGCCGTCGCGGCGCAGTGACGCCCGAGGGTCCGGGCGATCGTGCACAGTTCCCGCAGCGACGCGCCTTCGCCACCCAGTTCCGCGGGAACGGCACACGAGAGCAACCGCTGGTCCCGGAGCGCGTCGATCGCTTCCTGCGGAAAACGTGCGTCCCGATCGACGTCGACGGCCCAGCGCGCGGCCACCTCGGCCACGACCCTCTCGGCTCGCGCCGCCGGTCCCCACGACTGCGCGGACTCGATCCCGGTGCCGCTCGCGAAGGCGATACTCATGCCACTCCGAGTTCGACGAGTGCACCCCGAATGGAATCCACACTCGCGAACGTGCTCTTGCGCAGCAGCTCGTCGGGAAACTCGATGTCGAACGAATCCTCCAGCGCCAGCATGACGTTGACGCTCGCGTGCGACGTCAAACCCAGTTCGTAGAGATCGGCGCCGACGGCGATGCTCGCGGCATCGACGGACAACCGGGCGTGGTCGCCGAGAACCTTGCGGATGGTCTGCTCGCTCATGGGTGACGTTCTCCTTGGTGATGGGATGGGGTGCCGAGCCGGGACGCGGTGACCATCGCGATCGCGACGTCGGCCTCGTGCGAGATCGACACGTCGAATCCGCCGAGCCCCTGCCGCTCGGCGAGGGCCGACGCGTTGCCGGACAAGCGCACTCCGCATCCGCCCCAGCTCTCGCGCCGGATCTCGATGGACTGCCACGGCAAGGCGACGTCCCCGGGCCGCAACACCTTGACCACGGCCTCCTTGGCCGCGAACCGGGCGGCCAGCCGTTGGGTCCGCGCAGGTCCTTCGCAGGTTTCCAATTCGTGGGGCGTGAAGATTCTCGTCAGATAGCGGTCACCGAACCGCTCGACACTGCTTCTCACATGCCCGACCGTCATCACGTCGCACCCGATACGGGACTCGGGGATCGACAAGACAGAACCACCAGACATCGATCCCCCTGCTCCAGTCTTCGCCAGTCCCACGTTCTGCACCGGAAGCCGCACTCAGCGACTCTCCAGCAAACCCTTCGAAAAGTTACCGCACACCGACAATTCAAGACAAGAGGTACTGCGGTGTGGGCATAAACATACCCCGAGTCCGTAACGTTGTCTTGCCGGAACGGCCGACTCCAAGTCCCGGAGGGACGACCGCCCTCCACATCCCCGCGACCCAATGGCCGACTCGGAGTCGACGCACCCTCAGTAGGCGCCGTTCGGCCGAAGCACTGCGCGCGTCGTCTTCCACAGGATCAGCAAATCCAGCGTGGGGCTCCAGTTCTCGACGTAATGCAGGTCGGCACGCACCGACTCCTCCCAGCTGAGGTTGCTCCGGCCACTCACCTGCCACAGACCCGTGAGTCCCGGTTTGACGAACAGCCGACGCCGCGCACCGTCGTCGCCGTATCGCGCCACCTCGCACTCCAGCGGTGGACGTGGGCCCACCAAGGACATGCTGCCCGTCACGACATTGAACAACTGCGGCAGCTCGTCGAGCGAGTAGCGGCGAATGAACTTGCCGACACGGGTGACCCGGGGATCGTCGTGAATCTTGAACATCACGCCGGCGCCCTCGTCGAACGCCGCGAGCTCACGAAGTCGCCCTTCGGCACCCACCACCATGCTGCGGAACTTGTACATCGTGAACAGCGCGCCGTCCCGCCCGACGCGGATCTGTTTGAACAACGCCGGACCACGACTGCTGGCGCGAATTGCACAGGCGATCATCAGAAGAACCGGAGCGATGCCGATGACGAGAACGAGAGCGAAGATCCGATCGAGAACATTCTTGATGACCCATGCCGGGCCCGAATACGTCGGCGCGCTCAACTGCATCAACGGAACTCCCGCGACAGGCGCTATATGCAGGCGCGGACCGACCACATCCATGAGCACGGGCGCGATCAGAAGGTCGGTTCCGGTGCCCTCGAGTTCCCAGCTGAGCCGCTCGGTTCGAGTGGGGGTCCAGCCGCTCGAGGGGAGAACCGCAATCGCCTGGAAGGAATGCAGCCTCGCGATTCCGACGATGTCCTTCTCCGTCCCGATCACCGGAATGCCCTCGATTGCAAGCGGAAGCTCTTCACCCGGTCTCACATCGGCCAGGCAGATAGCGTCGACGCGCCACCCGGCCTGGGAGATATCAGGCGTTCGTTTGATCAATTCGAGCACTTCCGCGACGTCGCCGGCCACGAGGACGGAGCGCAGATTGCCCCCCGATCTCCGGCGTCTGCGCAGTTCCAGCCTCAGCACATAGCGTCCGAGCACCGAGAGTGCGGCCGCGAGCGGAAGAGCGCCGAACACCCACGAGTGCCCGTTCGAGGTGCCGAGCGCGTACCCGGCGACAGCCATCACTGCGATGGCCCACACATACGCTCGTCCGACCCTGTGCACTTCCTCGGCACCGCTGCCGAGAACGCGTGGATCCCATGCATGCGCCAGAGCCAGGGAGAGCATCGAGAGAACGAGAACCGCGACCGCAACTGCGAGACCCCCCTGCCACGCCCCAAGAGACCCGAGAGAGAGGTGGCGATAGGCGACGGTGACGAAGAGGTCCGCAGCCAAGACACAGAGGAGATCGCTGCAGAACGCAGCGCGAAAGTACGAACGCTCCCAGTCCGGTCGTCGAGGCGGAGGCTCGGGCAGGGCACGGCCGGGGATCGTCGGTACTCCCGCCCCCGTTCGGACACGTGCACATTCGGATCTAATGAGGAGCTGGGTCCTCTCGGACACACTCAGCGCTTCGACATCGCTTCCACATTCGCACATTGGCCAAACCCATGCTCGGAACCCACCCGCCGTGGCGTCGATCCGATCGAGCCCCGGAACTGATTACTAAAAAACATACTCCGAGTCTGTTATAGCCGCAATCAAATGACTTGCATTATTTAAAATGAATTAAACCAAACTTTCGGTATGGTTGTTATGCCACGGGCGACCTACAGCCCGACCTCGATCGCTCCCGCGACCAGCAACTTGCCGATCTTCTCCGCCGAGACCGGGCGGCTGAACAGGAAGCCCTGCGCCCGATGGCAACCCATGTCGAGAAGTTGCCGGGCCGACTCGACGTTCTCGACGCCCTCCGCGACGAGCTCCAGGCCGAACGATTCGGCAAGGCCGATGATGGACTTCACGATCGCCCGGTCCCCCGCATTGCTGTCGAGGTTCATCACGAAGCCCTTGTCGATCTTCAGCGTCCCGACCGGCAGCGCCTTGAGGTGGCTGAGGGAGCTGTACCCGGTGCCGAAGTCGTCGATCGCGACCTCGACATCCATCGCGTGCAGCCCTTCGAGCGCTTCACGCGTCCAGGTCAGGTCACTGAGCACAGCGTTCTCGGTGATCTCCAGGCACAGCGCGCCCTTCCGAAGGTCGAATTCCGTCAACGCACTGGCAACGACGTCGAGAAAATCCAGACCGGCCAACTGCCCCGGCGAGACGTTGACGCTGAGATCCAGATCCAATTCGGGAACCTGCGACCGCCAGTCGGCCCACTGCCGGCAGGCCTTCCGGATCACCCAGCGCCCGAGCTCCCCCGCCACATTCGTCGCCTCGGCGACGTCGATGAACGACGCCGGCTGCAGCAACCCGAGCAGCGGGTGATTCCACCGCACCAGGGCCTCCACCCCGATGATGCGGCCGGTCCGCAGGTCGACCTCGGGCTGGTACTCGAGGAACAGCGACTCGTCCGCGATGGCCGCACGCAGACTGAGCTCGATCATGTTGCGTTTCTCGCTCTCCTCCTGCATCTCGTCCGTGAAGACGCTGATCGCATTACCGCCCTTGGTCTTCGCGACCATGACGGCCTGGTCCGCCTGGCTGAGAAGTGAACTTGTGGTCGCCTTACCCGGATATCCCGCCGCGACGCCGATGCTGACACTGCGACTGACGACCTCGCGGCCGAGACGCACCCGCTCGGTCACGACGTCGCGGATGCGCTGCGCCCGCGCCTCCGCCTCCTGCAAACCGACCGATCCGCCGAGCACGAGCACGAATTCGTCGCCGCCCAGCCTGGAGACGAGGTCGTCGGCCTCGCTGCTCGATCTGAGCCGGTCCGCGATCGTGGAGATGAACCCGTCGCCGGCTCCGTGACCGAAGAAGTCGTTGAGAGGCTTCAGCCGGTCCAGGTCGAGGAACAGGATGGCGACCGGCCCGGGTTCGGACTCGGCGAGGCGCGTGTCCAGGTGGTGGTAGAGCGCGCGCCGGTTACTGAGTCCGGTGAGGGAATCGTGGTCGGCCGAGTAGCGCAACTGCTCTTCGACGACGATGCGCGCCTGGACCTGGGCGAGCAGCGCGGCGATGGCCTTGAGGACGTCGAGCTCCGGCGGCGTCCAGTCGCGGTCGCCGAACTTGATGAATCCGAGCGTGCCCGTCGTCGTCTCACCGGACAGCAGCGGAACGGCCGCGAGCGACACCTGTGGCACTCCGGACGCCTCGCGGACCCGCTCGTTGTAATCCGGACCGGACACCTCCGGCCGGAAGATGGCCACTTCCTTCTGGTGCTCGATCTGGGCGAACGTCGAGTCGGCATCCTTGAAATAGACGACGCCGAGCGGGTCGGGGTCGGGAATGAAGGGCCGGAGTGGGTATTCCGCGATCAGGACCGTCGCGGCGATGTCGTGGTCGGTGAACCGGAGGAAGCTGGTGTCGACCTCGAAATGCTCCACAAGATCCTGCAACACGCGGGTGGCCACGGGCTTGAACGAGACCGCATCGACAGGCGTGAGCCGGGACGCCACGGTTGTCACCAGGGTCTCGAGCTTCTCGGTTTGCTTCTCGGTGTTCACGGGCCCTCCTGTCCTTACGATATCCGCCTACGAACCCGATCGGCGAGGCGCTCGCTCCGAACCGAGGGGCCCGGCGCATGGCTGAGCCGTAACACCAGGGCGAGCGCTTCACCTCCCTTCGCTCCGACGACGTCGAACAGTTCCTTCCGCAGCCTCTCCAATGGTGCCGCATACCGTGGTGAGAGTTGTTCGAGTTCCGCGCTTTCCACACCGTAGAGAAATACCGGTGAAATCGGCTGGACGGCGAGCCCGAGCGCCTGCGCGCAGATCCATACGCATTCGGTCGCTTGGCCGCCGCGCACATAGTCCCGCAGGGTGCTGCCCGGGATCGCGACGGCGGCGATCGCCGAGCTCGACGCGACGCGGTCCGCAGTGGACTTGCCCAGCGCCTGTCCCGCGTCCTGTGCGCCCAACCGTTCCATGACGTCGGGTCTCCGCAACAGCGCAAGGGTCGACAGTTCCGCCGAGTCGAGTTCCAGTGCGCGAACGTCGATGCCGGTCTCGACCGAATCAAGGAGCGGCCACCGCAACTCGCCGATCATCTCGCGATGCAGGGTAGGAGTGAGGAATCGGATGCGATCCGACTCCGCCAGAATGGCGCCGATCGTCGCGATGTCGTCCCGGTCGGTCACCAGGCAGAGGCGTGCGCCCTCGCGAGATGCAGCATCCGAGAGAAGCCCTACCTGCGTGTCGTCCAACGGCCGGGGCACGCCCGGCCTGCGGTTGGTGGTCCGGTCGAGCATGTGCTCGTAGCGGTCGGTGAGTTCACGGTCGTTTCCGCTGCCGAACGTCATCGTGGCGACGGGAAGTCCCAGATCCCCGTCGCGGACTGTCACGGCGCCGAGCAGTCCGGCGGCCGACGCGGCGATCCGGGCGTTGTGCAAGGCGGCGCCGATCGCGACACAACTGCCGCGGTATCCGACGTCCATGGCCGTCGTGTGCGTCGGGGCCAGGGAGATGGTCAGCCCCTCCTCGTCCGCCGCAATCGCCCACGGCTGAACGTTGCCGCCGGAAGGCGCGCGAGCCGCGGCATTCACGACGGCGTCGACGGCATCGGACGAGGCTGCGGCCGCCGCACGATCCGCAGGCGCCTCCGGCAGGTCGTGCGATCTGGGCGGATCGGTGAGGGCATCGAGATGCCCGTCCAGATCCATGCGGCACCGACCCGACGCCAGCGGCTGTCCGAGCACGATGCGCCGCACCGCCGCCGCGACCTCCGCCCCGCCGAGCAACACCTCGCCCCCGAGCTGCGGCCAGGTCGAGATGGTCTCGTCCACCTCCACCAGCGACGCCGCCATCGTCGCCGACAACTGTGTGGCGTCGAGAATCCGAAGGACGAGCGGAATCTTGTCCCGCGCGCCGAGACCGGCGAGTGACTCCACGTCGACGTCGCCGATCACTCCGTGGAAGATTGGGCGATCCGGTTCGAGGTCGAACCGCTCGACGTCCAGCAGGCCCCTGTCGCTGGTGGCCATCAGCACCGGCAGACCCCGGCGACGGGCCTCCCTCCGCAGGGACACCTTGACGTCCAGCGAGTCGCACTCGTCGATCACCACGTCCGTGCCGTCCAGGAATTCGGCCACCGACTCGACGTCGAGACCGTCCTCCCACAACGTCACAGTGACGTAGGGGTCGATCTCCGCGATACGGCGGGCGGCGACCACTGCCTTGTTCACGCCGAGGTCCAGAACGGTGCCGGGAACCCGGTTCAGGTTGGACAGTTCGAGGGTGTCGAAGTCCGCGAGCCGCAGGCCGCCGCATGCCCCTTCCAGGGTGAGGGCCAGCGCAACCGCGTGGCCGACGCTCAGCCCGACGATCCCGACCGTCACGTCGCGGAGTCGTTCCTGCTCCGGTGCGGTGACTTTGTTCCGATTACGGTCCAGCCGCAGCAGCCGGAACGCTGCGGGGCCGAGCAACCGCACCACGGTGCGTCGCCACGAGTAGTACGCCCACACCGGCGTCTCGTCCAGCACATCGGGATCGGGCGCGGGAACAAGAGTGCGGAGCGTGTCCCGCTGCTGTTCGAGTCGATCGACGAAGACCACCGCGGGGTCGCGGCGGAGACGGTCGAGTACCGCCGCGTCCCCGGAGTGGCCCTCGTCGAACAGCAGTGCGGTGTAGTCACCGCGGGATTCGTTCACGAGACGCTCCGCATCGGCCGGACGACGTTTCCTCCCGTCCCCGTCGCTGTGTCCGCCGACGGCGTCGAGCGGGACGTCGTGAGTAACAGTTGGGCCAACTGCATGGATTCGGCGCGGCCCCTGCGCCTACTCCGATCCCACCACATCAGCCGCGTCTCGTAGCGGTCATCGGGGTAAGGCACAGGAGCAATATGGTCGGCCACCACCCCGCCGGAGGACCGCCACGTGTCCAGAACGTGGGCTGCCGCGGTTGCGAGCATGAACTGGACGTCGAGCAGATCCATCGAATAGGTGGCGAATCGGCCCAGTGCGCCGACGAGTTCACCCCGCCTGCCGGCGCTGTCCGACACCCACGCGCCCTTCGCCTCCAACACGCCGAACGGCAACCGGTCCTCGATCATCCGGCGGACGGCGGGAGCTCCGGGATGGGTGCCCCATTCCGTGATCGCATGCGCCTGATCTGCGGAAAGATAGGGTCCCTGGATTCGGACGCCCGCCGCGACGGAGCCCTGCGGCTCGATCGCGACAACGAACATTGCAGTGGTGTCGCCATCCTGTATCCGGCGGTATTCGAGGGCCTTCTCGGCACCGTACTTGCGATAGCCGGTCACGGCGCCCTCGAGATATGCATCCCACAGCGCTGGCTCGTCGGAGGGCCGGGCCACGACGAAGCGACACTCCGACCGGGGATCCCAGACACTCAGAGTTCGGTCGAATATGGTCTCGGTCGACCGTACGTCGGTCTGCGGACGTGACAGCTGTTCAACAGGCATTGGCTTTCCCATCGGAGTTGGTGCGGCAATTCCGGGGACTCACGGGTTACGTTAAGACCCCAAGAACTGGACACACGAACACCCGGTCACAGCCCCGCGGCTACTCATTTTCCGCGTTTACTCCGGATTTGTCACCTGTGGTGCCGAAAATAGGCACTGAAACAAACTTCAGGTCGGTATTTAACGCGCCTGAATTACGTCAGGGAAATGAACAACTCGACGTTGTTCGGAGGACGGAAGACCTCTACCTCTTCCGCGTAAGCGCGCTCGATGCGCCCCTCCTTCTCGGCCACCTCGGCCTGGATCCACACATCTTCGATGGGGTCGGACGTCCGCCCGTCGGGTGTGAACTTGGCGAAATAACCGGCCGGGACGCGCACCAGCACGTCGCCGATCTCGAGGTGGTCGAGGTCGATGCAGCGATACCCGATCACGGCCGTCCATCCCAGCTCCGGGACCGCCACGTAGACGGTGGTGAGTTCCTCGACGCCGCGCAGCTGGACGCGCTCGCGGGTGAACTTCAACAGGTCGGTCGCATGCGCCGACGAACCCAACTCCATGCGCGGGAGAACGAGGCCACCGAAATCAGTCGACTCACGCTTGACAATTTCGAAACTCATTGCTGCCCCTGCCTGGTGGCGGGTGGCACTATCGCCACATAAAGATCGATCCCGAAAGCATGCGGGTAGAACTCGAAATCGCCGGTGAAGGACCGTTGAATCTGCTGTGACTCCTCCGCGTCTCGAATCTGCCCCCAGAGGGCGTCGAAGAGATCAGGGAATGTGCCGACCGAGGAGAACTTCGCATAGGTTCCCGCAGGAATCCGCGATACCAGGTGCCCGCGCCCTACCTGATCTATCGAGGAGCACTCGTACCCCACGATTTGCGTGTAATACGAATTGATCTCAGGAGCGTGGTCGACGTAGGCGGAGGCCAACGGACGATCCACATTCTGCGCGAGGAGGGTGGACCACGTCTTCTCGAGAGCCTTGTCGCGCGCTTCCCCCAGCGCCCGCTTGGGGCTGCGCACAGCCAGTCCAGCGACCAACGTCTCTTCGCGTTCGACAATGACGAACGGCACCGGGCACCCCTCCGATGTCATCGGAACATATGGCCTACAAGGACAATTTATGTTCGGCCTCCTGCATTTTGGAGGTCGAATTTTCACAATACATCGTCGGGAATCCACCGTCTGCGTCATTGGTCCCCGAAGCCGCCAGCCGCCTCTTCGAGGCCACAAATTACTCCACCTCCTGGACTAATTCGATAAATTCCGAAAAATGGTTTTGTACGCACTTAACATACCCGAAGTTGGTTTTGAGCCTTGAACGTTGACATGAAGTGTGGTTTATTGAGTGGATCGACGACCCGTGGTGTGACATACCTGACAGGAACGTCATGACCTCCCCGGGGTGAAGGGAGACTGCAGTGCGCTGCCGACTGTGCGACTCCGACCGGATGCGGAGCATCCTGGACCTGGGCGCGACCCCGCCTTGTGAACTCTTCCTGACCGAAGCCGCGTTGGACACTGCGGAAGTAACCTATCCACTGCACCTGCGGCTGTGCGAAGACTGCTTGCTCCTGCAGATTCCTGCACTGATCACGCCGGAAGACACCTTCACCGACTATGCCTACTACTCCTCCTTCTCGGACTCCTGGGTCGAGCACGCGCGGAGGTTCGTCGCCTCGGCCGCGGACAGACTCGGCCTCGACGACACTTCGTCGGTCGTGGAGGTTGCGAGCAACGACGGCTACCTGCTGCAACACTGCGTCGCCGCCGGAATCCGCTGTCTCGGAATCGAACCGTCGCACAACGTCGGTGCGGCCGCGCGTGAGCGCGGGGTTCCCACTCTCACCGCGTTCCTGGACGAGGACCTCGCCGCCCGTGTTCGAGCGGAGCACGGCCCCGCGGAACTCGTGGTCGCGAACAACGTCTACGCGCACGTCCCGGACCTTCTCGGATTCACTCGCTCTCTCCGCACCCTCGTCGCAGACGACGGCTGGCTGAGCATCGAGGTTCACCACGCCTTGAATCTGGTCCACCTCGCGCAATTCGACACGATTTATCACGAGCACTTCCAGTACTACACCGTGCTGTCCGCGACCCGCGCGCTCGCGACGGCGGGCCTCACAGTCGTCGATGTGGAACTGCTGGAAACACACGGGGGATCGATACGGATCTGGGCGCGTCCCAGCGCCGTCGGCCGGGAGCCGACTCGCCGCGTCGCCGAGGTGCTGCACCGGGAGAAGACGGCCGGCCTGCACGACGTAGACGGCTACCTCGGACTCGAGCCTCGGGTGAGGGCTGTACGACAGCAGTTGCTCGGGTTCCTCCTGGACTGCCGGGCCGAGAACCGGACGGTCGTCGGCTACGGCGCTCCGGGCAAGGGAAACACGCTGTTGAACTACTGCGGAATTCGTCCGGACCTACTCGAATATACGGTCGATCGGAATCCCTACAAGCACGGTCGTTTCACGCCCGGCACCCGGATTCCGATCCTCGACCCGAAGCAGATCGAGAAGGATCGCCCCGACGTCGTCCTCGCGTTGCCCTGGAATCTCGAGGCAGAACTGACCGAACAACTGCGATACATCACAGAGTGGGGCGGGGAACTGGTCTTTCCACTCCCCTCCCTGCACAGCGCCGGTTTCCAGCCGGACACCGTGTCAAGGAGGCTCACGACATGAAAGTTGTCCTGTTCTGCGGCGGTTACGGCATGCGCATGCGTAACGACCGCAGCGACGCAATCCCCAAGCCGATGCAGATGGTCGGCCCCCGGCCCCTGCTGTGGCACGTGATGCACTACTACGCCCACTTCGGGCACAAGGAGTTCATCCTCTGCCTCGGGTACGGCGCCGAGGCCATCAAAGAGTTCTTCCTCGACTACCGCGAAGCGGAGTCCAACGACTTCATCCTTCACGCCAACAAGATCGAGCTTCTGCATTCCGACATCAGCGACTGGTCCATCACGTTCGTCGACACAGGTCTGGAATCGGCGATCGGTGAACGACTGCGCCGCGTGCGACGGCACCTCGACGGCGACGAATACTTTCTCGCGAACTACGCAGACGTCCTGACCGACGCTCCCCTCGACGACGTGGTCGCGAAGTTCCACGAATCCGGTGCCGCGGCGTCGATGCTCGTCGTTCCGCCGCAGTCCTCGTTCCACTGCGTGAACGTGGCCGACAACGGCGAGGTCAAGGAGATCATACCGGTCGGTCGGCTACCGATCTGGGAGAACGGTGGCTACTTCGTCCTCAGCCACGAGATCTTCGACCTTCTCCCACCGGGCGGCGATCTGGTGGCGGATGTCTGCGAAACCCTGGCGGGCGAAGGCCGCCTGTTCGGATACCGGCACGAGGGCTTCTGGAAACCTGCCGACACCTTCAAGGAGCGAGCGGAACTCGACGCGAATTACGCAAAGGGCATCCATCCGTGGATGGTGTGGGAGCAACCGCAGGCGGTGTCATAGTCATGCTCGACCTCCATACCCCGCAGGTCGCCGAGATCGCCGTTCTCGGCGCACACTGTGACGACATCGCGATCGGCGTCGGCGGGACGCTGCTGACTCTGTCGTCCAGTTCGCCAGGACTCCGAGTGCGTGCCCTGGTGTTGTCGGGCAACGACTCCAGGCGAGAGATCGAGGAACGGCACGCGCTCACCGCACTGTGCCCCGGTGCCGACCTCGAACTCGACGTCCTCGACGTTCCGGACGGCCACGCGCCAGGATACTGGGAGCCGATCAAGACTGCACTCGAGGGATTCCGGCGACGATGTGAGCCCGACATCGTGTTCGCTCCGCATCGCGGGGATGCCCACCAGGATCACCGGCTACTGGCCGAACTCGTACCGACAGTGTTTCGGGACCATCTCGTGCTGGGCTACGAGATCCTCAAATGGGAGACCGACACCCCCCACCCCACTGTCTTCCATCCTCTGATACGAGCGGTCGCGGAGGAAAAGGCCCGGGTTCTGTTGAAGCACTACCCGTCCCAGATCGACCGCGATTGGTTCGACGAAGAAGCGTTCCTCGGCGTCACCCGACTGCGGGGTGTGCAGTGCCGGCGACTGCACGCCGAGGCCTTCGTTCTCGAGAAGGCGAACATACGATTCGGAAGGACCTGACATGCGAGTGCTCCTCACCGGACACCGTGGCTACCTGGGCTCGGTCATGGCTCCGTGTCTGCTCGCCGCCGGCCACGACGTCGTCGGCCTCGACTCGGGATTGTTCGCCGGCTGCATCCTCGGACCCGACAGTGCCGAGGTTCCGTCGATCCACGCAGACATCCGCGACGTGACGGCGTCACATCTCGTCGGCTTCGACGCGGTGATCCATCTTGCCGCGCTGTCGAACGATCCACTGGGTTCACTGGCCCCCGAGATCACCTTCGACATCAACCATCACGCGTCGTTGCACCTCGCCCGGCTCGCGAAAGACGCCGGTGTGCAACGCTTCCTGTACGCATCGACATGCTCGGTGTACGGCTCGGCGGGCGAGGATCTGGTGACCGAATCGGCACCCCTCCGCCCTCTCACCCCGTACGCGGAGAGCAAGGTGCGCGTAGAGGAGGACGTGACCGCCATCGCCGACTCGGGGTTCTCGCCGGTCTTTCTGCGAAACGCGACCGCGTTCGGGTTCTCGCCATGTCTGCGCGCCGACATCGTCCTCAACAATCTCGTCGGCGTCGCGATGCTGACCGGCACCGTGCGAGTGCTGTCGGACGGCACGCCATGGCGCCCACTGGTGCACGCCCGCGACATCGCCGCTGCATTCTGCGCCGCACTCGTCGCGCCCGTGGACGCGATTCACTGCCGCGCCTACAACGTGGGGACCGAGCACAACAACGTCACCGTGGCGCAGATCGCGGAGGCCGCGGCCTCGGCAGTGCCGAACTCGACCGTCGACGTCACCGGTGAGACAGGACCGGATCCGCGGTCGTATCGCGTCGACTTCAGCGCGATCCGGACGGCACTCGAGGGATACGCACCGCAGTGGACCGTCGTCGCCGGCGCGGTCGAACTGTACGAGAACTACGTCCGCTGGGGGCTCACGGAAGAGCTCTTCACTACGCGCTTCACCCGCCTGGCCCACCTGCGGACGCTGCAAACCGCGGGTCTGCTCGACGCGTCGCTCCGATTCCAGCGGGTCGGTGCGGGCCGTGACTGACGACGGTCGTGCGCGCGCCTCAGAGCGACTTCATCAGACTTGCCCAGCTCGCGGCAGCTGCGTCCCGCGCGCTCACCGACGACACCGGGAGCGGCCAGGCGATGGCGAGGTCAGGGTCGTCGTAGGCCACCGCCAGGTCTTCTGCCGGGTCGTGCTCCCTGTCGATGCGATAACAGACATCGGCGCAGTCGGTGAGGGCCTGGAACCCGTGCAACAATCCGGGTGGCACGAACAGATGCGCGAACGTGTCATCGTCGAGGGTGAACGCCTGCGTGCGTCCGAAAGTCGGCGACGTCCTCCGGATGTCCACGAGCACATCGTGGATCGCGCCATGCGCACATCGCACCAGCTTCGCCTCGCCGCGACCGGACCTGCCGTGCATTCCGCGGATCACCCCGCGCCGCGACCGCGATTGGGAGTCCTGGATGAAGTCCGCCGCGCGAACCGGAGTCCGGTCCGCGACCGCAGCATCGAAGAGCCGCGCGTCGAAAGTGCGCGTGAACAAGCCCCGCCCGTCCCGGAACGGGTCGGGCGTGAAGAGCACGACGCCCTCGAGTTCGGTGAATTTCGCCCGCACCCCACCATCGTGCCCCACGAGCCCCGCCGAATTCAGCGTTTCCAGGCGTCCCGGTGGTCTCGATGATCTGCCGCGGGTGCACTTCGTCCGACACGGTGCGGGTCCTCGATCTGGGGCGCACGCCCGCCGCGGACTATTTCCCGCCGCACTGGTCCCCCGTTGATCCGGCGGAGTCCTCGCACCCGTTGGCAATGGAGTTGTGCCGGCGGTGCGGCCTCGCGCAGTTGGCGCACGACGACACGACGCCGGAGGAGCCGCGGGGCGTCGAACCGCAGGCGCTGCGAAACCAGGCGGCCGCCGCAGTCGAGGCCGTCGCCGCATCGGGATTCCTCAACGGCGACAGTGTCATCGAATTCGGCAGTCCGCACGGTGGCAGCTGGCTGCAGTTACTCGCCGAGCGAGGATTCACCTCCCTGCCGGAGGGCCCCCCGGCCTCGGTGGTGCTGGACTGTTTCGGCCTGATGCACGAGCCGAATCAACGGGCGTCACTGCGGGAACGGGCGCACGCTACCGCAAGCGACGGAATACTGCTGATCCAATTCCATTCGCTCACCACGATCGTCACCCACGGGCAATGGAACGCGCTGCGGCACGGACACTGTGCGTACTTCTCGTTGACCGCCCTACGGCGGATGCTCACGGATGTGGGGATGAGCCTTTCGTACGCGTGGGAGTTCGACCTGTACGGTGGCACCGTCCTGGTTGCCGCCCGGCACGGCGCCCGGTCGGGCACGTCGCACACCGTCCGCAGAATCCTCGCGGCTGAAAACGCCATGGGGGTGTGCAAGCCGCGATCGATCCGCCACCTGCAGCAGACCGCGGACGACCACGTCAGCTCGCTGCGTATCTGGCTCGCCGCGATGGCAGGTGGCGGGCAACGCGTCTACGCATACGGTGCGGCGTCGCGGGCAGTTGCCCTGTTCAGCCGTGCGGGCGTCGACCGACGTGTGTTGTGCGCGGTGGCCGACGCGTCCCGCGCCAAACAGGGCCGGCGGATGCCCGGCACCGATGTCCCGATCATCTCCCCCGCGCAGCTGCTCGCAGACGACCCCGACGTGGTGCTGCTGACGGTCGCCGACCTGCTCCCGGAGGTGCAATTGCAGTTTCCAGGGTTGACCGGCAAATGGGTGGTGGACATCACTGACGGGGAACGTCAGCAGCCTGGCTGGAACAAGCTCCGCACATACCCCGCCGTCTGATAGCCGCTCTGCCACACCCAGTCGGCGGCAGAGATGTCCGCCGGGCTGGCCGCCATCATGACGTCCCCGCCGAAGCAGCGTTGAATAATGTACCGAGCCCGTGACACATGCGGTGTGAACGTGACCACGATGACGCTGTTCCATCCGCCGGCCGTCGCGAGATCGCGAAATGCCTTCGCTTCCCCGGCGGTGGTCGCGGGGTCGGGATCGAAGCAGACAACCGCAAACGCGAACTGCGCTCCGCACAGTCGATCGAGCCACTCGTCGGATCCACCGCTCGGATCGGACAACACCACATGCCCGGCGAGCCCCTCGAGGGCGAGGTCGAGTCCGTAGGTATAGCGCTCGTGGCCGGGACCACCGAGAACCAGGATCGCATCGGCTCGGTGGAGTTCGTCGAGTTGCGGCTCGACATAGGTCGGCACACCTGCTGCCGTCGCGCCGAGGACCGCGGCGACCACGCAGATGAACGGCCAGCGCAACCATCGAGCTGTACTGCGCACCTAGCGTTCCCCTCCCGCGACGCGGCCGGCGATCGTGTGGACGGCCGCCCGAATCTCGGCGAAGGCGGATGGTGCGATCAACCGAAGGGACAGGAGGTAGGCGATCAGGAACGCCACGCACTCCAGGGTTATCGACGCGAGTCCCACCGCGATCGACCGCTGGTCCGAGTGCACCACGTACCGTTCGAGTGGCGCGATCACCGCGAACGCAGCCAGCGAGGCGATCACCGGTGGGACCATCACCCGGGCTATCTCGCCGCCCGATGCCCCGATCACCGAGCGCGCGAGTCCGAGCCCCGTGATTCCCACGACGATCGCCGCGCCGGAAACCGCGAGACCGACCCCGGCGAGACCGAGAGGTAGCAACAGCAGCAGTAAGGGAACTCCGGTCAGCAGGCCCGCTGCGGTCATCCAGTTCATGCGGCTGGATCGGCCGGCTCCCTTCATCGCCTCCGCGCTCACCGAGTTCATCGCCACACCGAGTCCCATGCCCGCCATCGATGCCACCGCCACTCCGGCGCCACGCCAGGGCTCGCCGAGCAGCACCACGACGGCGGGCTCACCGACTGCGACCATCAGTGCCCCCGCCGGCATCGCCACCCGCCAGATCCAACTCAGAGCGCGTAGGAAAGCATCCTTGAACCGCCGCGAGTCGGAGGAGATGCGGGCGAAGGCGGGAAACAGCACATACGAGCAGACCTGGACGATCGCCATGCCGGGGAGCAACGCGATCCTGCGGCCATACCGATAGTTGCCGAGCGCAGCCTCGCTCAGCCCGCGGCCGATGATCGTCAACTCGACGACCTCCTGTGCCCGTGCGGCTGCGCCGTCCAGTAGTAGCGGAAAGGAGAAGACCGCCATCTCGCGCCAGATCCGAAACGAGAACCGCCCACCGAACGGATGCCATCGGGACAGCCACCAACTCGCGACGATCCAGACGAGCATCGACGCATACGAGCCGATCACCAGGGACCACACGCCATACCCCAGCGCGGCGAAGACAATGGAACCCACCGCAAAGGTGATGCCCACTGCCGGATCGACGATGATCCGGCGTTTGAACTGGAAACGGCGTTGCATCAAGGCATCCGGGACGCACGTGATCGCGATCAAGAACATCGAACCCGACATGGCAGCGGCCACCGTCCCGACCGCCTGGCTGTCGAATACGCGTCCGATCAACGGCGATGCCGCCAGCATGACCAGGCTCATGAGGAGCCCGGTGCCCAGGGTCACCCAGAACACGGTGGTGGCCGCATTCTCGATGTCGTGCTCACGCTGAACGAGTGCCTGGGCCAACGTGCCGTGGGTGACGACCACCAGAAAGGTGGTCATCACCGTGCCCGCCGCGAACACGCCGACGATCTCGGGGCTCAGCAACCGCGCCAGCACCAACGTCTGCACGAACGTCACACTCTGCACGATCAGCAGACCCGCCGCGGCCATCGCGGCTCCGCGGCGCAGGATGCCGCTCAGTGTGCCGACCGCGGCGGTCCCGGGCGCCGGCGCAGATTCCACGTCACCGGACTCCGGTGCGCGCCCGGGTGTCGGCGAACCCACTGCGCCGCCTTCGTTCACGGCCGACTCACGGACTTGCTGCGCCGACCGATCGTGTGTCCGAGAGCAACGGTGACGCGATGCTTGACCGGATGCAGCCTGCGCAGCGTGTCGGGAAAGAGCGACAACGAGCACGTCACCAAGGCGGCGCGGAGCGTGTGCCGCTGCGCGAACGCTGCTTTCGCCTCGCCACGCGCCACGGCCAGGTTTCCTTCGAGCAGCGACCGTCGGGCCCGTCGCATAGCCTGGTGGTACCGCAACCGCCGTAGGTTGCTCCGTAACGCGTCCAGGTCCTCGGCCCGGCTCGTGGAGTGGGCGACCGTCTGGAACGACCGTTGGATGCGCCCATCGAACGCCTCGACCCCGGCGGGGTCGCGGGACACCGAGTCCTTCCGGACACGGCAGCGCGCGAGGCGATCAGGGAGCATGCGCACATCGAATCCGGAATCGACGAGCCTCAGCCACATGACCACGTCCGCCTCGACTTCCTGTGTCGCGTGCTCGTAGCCACCCACAGCGATCCACGCCTCGCGCCGAACCGCGCCCGTGTAGTACGGGATGTATCCCGCGAGCATCTCGGTCAGTGCCAGAGGCTGCGCCGGGTGCGGTCGCGCCCTGAATCCGATCGAGCGTAGGTATCCCTTGGGTGCGCCACCGTGATCGTCGAACAGCAGGGCGTCACAGCCGACCGCGTCGACGGCCCGGTCGGCGGCGAGTACCGCCCCCGTCCGCGCGCAGAAGTCCGGCATCAGCAGATCGTCGCTGTCGAGCACGCAGACGTACTGTCCGCGCGCCAGGTCGGCAGCAGCCGTGACACCGCCCTCGTATCCGCGATTCTCCTGTCTCACCAGTCTGATCCGGCTGTCGGATGCGAAGGAACCGACTATCGACGCGATCTCGTCGGAGCATCCGTTGTCGACAACGATCAACTCCCAGTCGGTACGGGTCTGGCGGCGCACCGACTCGATCGTCTGCGCCAGATACTGCTCGGTCCGGTAGGCGGTGGTCAGAAAGCTGAAGACAGGGAGGGGGCACGATTCGCTCACCGCTACCACCCCAAACCCACATAACCTTCGCGTCGGCGCCGCTCCTCGGCGCCCGGGAGCCGGACGAGGTCGACGACCGTGTGCTGCGCGCCCGCCCGGTTGACCGCCGCCACCACTGCGGGCTCCCTGGACCCCGCGATGAGCACCTCTGCGTGATCGAGGACGGCGTCGACGTCATCGGTGAGAACCTCACCGATGTGCGGCAGCAGTTCCTCGATGAAGTCGCGGTTCGCGCCCAACAACCTGGACAGTGCCACATTGGCATCGCAGATCTTGACGTCGTAGCCCTTGCCGATGAGTCGCTCGGCCAACTCGACCATCGGGCTCTCACGCAGATCGTCGGTGCCGGGCTTGAACGACAGACCGAAGATGCCGATCCTGCGCTTACCCAACGCGATCACCTGGTCCACTGCCCGCCGCAGGTGCATCTCGTTCGACACCAGCACGTTCGCCAGCACCGGCACTTCGACGTCGTGGATTCGAGCAGTGTGCATCAGCGCGCGCACGTCCTTCGGGAGACACGAGCCACCGAAAGCGAATCCCGGACGCAGATAGGCGGCACTGAGATTCAGTTTCGTGTCGGCGAGGAAGATGTCCATCACTGCGTGCGAGTCGAGCCCCAGAGATGCGCAGATGGCTCCGATTTCGTTGCCGAACCCCACTTTCAGGGCATGGAAACTGTTGTCGACATACTTGACCATCTCCGCGACGGGGATCGGCACGCGGAACCGCGGTCCACCGAGCCCGTCGTACAGACTTGTCACCAGCTTCCCGCTGCGCTCGTCACTTTCCCCGACCACCGTCTTGGGCGGATTGAGGAAGTCGCGCACACTGCTGCCTTCACGCAGGAACTCCGGGTTGACGCAGACGCCGAAGTCCACACCCACACGCTTGCCCGAGGCACGTTCCAGACGCGGGATGAGTATCTCCTCGCAGGTACCCGGCACCATGGTGCTGCGATAGACGACGACGTGGAAGCTGTCCTTGGTCGCCAGCGCGGCGCCGATCTCGTCGGTCGCACGCTCGAGATAGCGGGTGGCCAGGCCTCCCCCCGGCGCGGACGGGGTGCCGACACAGACGATCGTGACGTCGCTCGCGACGACGGCGGCGGCCGGGTCGTCGCTGACGGTGAGCAGGCCGGATTCCACCACCTCCGCGATCAGTTGGCCGATCCGCTCCTCGAACACCGGGGTCTGGCCCCGGCGCAGGAACTCGATCTTCGAGGGATTGACGTCCACCCCGACCACGGGGAAACCCCGGGACGCCAGGCACGCCGCCGAAACACATCCGACGTAGCCCAGCCCGAAGACGCTCAGGACCATCCGCCGCGCGGATGGACGCATATGCAATTCGGTCGCGCTCATGACAACCGCCCAAACCAGTAGAGTCCGCGAAGTTTGCTATAAGGACACATTCCATACTACGTCCCCGTTTCTAGACGCGTGTCCAATCGAATGGTTGATTTCCACCCGATTTTCCGCGCTCCCCTCGCGCCAACTCGCGATGAGACATCCATCGCGAACCCCGACGGTGAGGTCTTCAGCCCACGCCATGCGTTCGTCCAGTGGGTTGAGCACAGAAGCAACCACAACCGGTACGTCGCCCGTGCAGTACCCACCGACCAACCATGCCGGCTCTCTCGATTCCAGCCGACGCGACCACCACCCGAGACCGAGCTGGGCGTCACCTCGTACCTCGTACCGGATCAACTCACTGCTGGCGCTGTGGACCAGCTGGAGAATCGGCTCCCCATCGCGGCTGGCAAGGTGCCCCCCCTCGAGCGGCGTCACGTCCAGCGAGGGCGACAGCGGCCACGACGTGCGTACCTCGTGGCGGCCTCGGCCGGCGATGAGATCGACGACGAGGATGCTGCCCCGATCCGGCGGCGCGATGAGCCACCTCCGATGCACCACCGGCTGCGAGAGCCGACTGTAGCCACTGTGTTCGGCATCGACGACACAGCGCTCGAGGTCGACCGACCGCACCCGAACCCGGGCGTGCTCCGTCCACAGAAACGGCCCTCCGACGACCGACTGGTCCAGGCCGTCGACACACACGGTGGCATGAGCGCGAGTACCCCGATGAGCAGCGCGCCAGTCGGGGTGCCGGTAGTAGCTGCCGGTGCCGGGGTCGCCGATCACGTCGTCGCCGTCGATGCTCAGCGTCACTGCGAGGGCGTCGGCGTGCCCGTGTGCAGCGAGCGAGAGGTAACCGAGCGGCCCGACGTCGACAGTCAGCCGGCGCGCGCCCGCGCGCAGCACGACAAGACCGCCGTGCAGGGCGTAGAAGCTACGAGGACCAGGTTCGGGGAAGGACTCCGCCCCGGAAACCGGTTCTGTGCGAGCGTAGTTCATCCAGGCCGCCGACAGCGTCGTGCGGCCCACCCGACGTGCCGCCGTGTTGCGGGTCACCGCGCCCACCGTGCCGAGGTGATCTCGGGCTGTGCGCACCGGCTCCGCGCCGAGCCGGAGCGCGAAACCCTCGTCGTCGTCGCCGTAGTGCGGCTCCGGATCACGATCACCGACGAGTGCTGCGATGAAGTCCGCGCTCCGATCGACGGCCGCGATCAACTCCGGGGGTGGTCGACCGTCACGAAGCGTCAGCAACGCCGCCACGGTGAGAAGCAGTTCCGAGGTGAAGATCTGGTATCCCATTGCCTGCTCGGCGCCTGCACCATCGGGCAGGATCTGCCGCCCGGCCTCTGCCGACAATACGCGGATCGCGTCCTTCTCCCACGACTCGGCACGGGCCAGGTCCGGCAGAAGAATTGACACTGTGGCCAGGCCTGCCATTTCCCCTACCAGGTGGTTGTTCGCCGAGCTGAACCGTGAACGCTCGTCCCAGCAGCGACGGGCAGACTCGGCGAGCACGCGGACGACGGCCCGAAACCGCGCGGTCGTCAACGCCGGCGAATCCCGCAGACCCTGGAGTGCCACCGCGATCGAGATCGAGCGGACCCCCGCCTCGAAGGCACCACGCCATCCGATGCCGATGCCCGGTGGATTCTGCTCGATCCACGAATCGAGTTGACGAAACGCCGCGTCGCCGAATCGCTCCTCACCGGTGAACAACCACGCTTCGGCGAGCCAGGTCAGATGTTGGAGTCTATTGAGCTCCCAGATCCACTTCGGATCACCATCCGCGGTGCGGTGGTCGATTCTGGATGCGGGCACGACAGGCCAGCCGACTTTCGAATGCGGGTCGTAGTGCCAGTCGATCCGCTCCGGCAGCATCACTTCCGGGTAACCGAAGTAGGCGAATCGCCCACCGGCCACGCGCTCGGCAGCCGCGATCACCTGCTCGACCCCGGCCGGATGTTCCCGCGCGATGACGGCGGCCCGGCCGCGGTCCAGAAGTATGGGCCGACCGGCGCATTCCCGGAACTTCGCCAACGCGGCGTCCCAGTCTGCCTCCGGCGTCCCGAACAGATCTGCGTCACTCGTCGCACCGCGCCCGCCGTGCGAAAGCAGGCTCCGACCCGCTCGACTCGCACGCCACGCCACCTCGCGCGGGCTCATCGACTGCAAGCGGTGCACGTGCCACAAGAGTTGACTCACGGCGCCCTCCATGCGGATACGAGATCCTCGTCCGGCAGGTGACAAGGTGGCCTCGAACGTGTCAAGCTGACTCGGTGCCCGGCACTCTCGCCTCCCGGCGTTTCGGCCGCCTCCGGTTCGCCCTGACGACGGTCGTTACGGCCGTTGGACTGACCGTCGCGTGCGCTACGCCCGTGGACGAGCGTCCCGCGCCCGCGCACACCCCCGGCGATCCCCACTCCCTGACGTTCCCCAGGACCGCAACGTATTTCCTGAATCAGCAGGATCTTCCGCCCGTCGAGGAGCTCGCTCGATACGACGTGGTGGTCGTCGACAACGAATGGGCGAACCGGAAGCCGCACGATTACTTCGACGAGCTCCGTCACGCCAATCCACGCCTCCGGTTGCTCGCCTACGTGAACGTGGTCGACCATCCCGATCAACTCGGAACGGAGGCGTACTGGGCCAACCGATACGCGCTGTGGCAGTTCGACCAGAACGGCGAAAGTGCGTTCCCGGAACCATGGCTGGCGCACACGATGGACGGCACGCCGGTCAGCGAGTGGCCGGAGTCGACGATGACCAACCTCACGGACCAGGCGCCGCGGATCAACGGCCAGATCTTTGCCGAGTATGCCGCAAACTGGGTGGTGGACGACGTCTGGTCCGCGGGGGTGTGGGACGGCATCTTCCTCGACGTCTGGGGCGACCGAATCTACAGTGCGGATCGAGATCACTGGGACATCGACTCCGATGGAACCGACGAGCCGGACGATTCGATCTACGGGTTCGGAAACCCCTGGGAACGCGGCGTGAACCTGGCCGAACAGATCATCCGGCAACGAATTCCGGACGCGATCCTGATCGCGAACGGCGACCGGACACTGCTGACGCAACAACTGGACGGCCGGGCGTGGGAGAAATTCGCAGACCCGCGCGCCGACCGGAATCCCATGTTCGACATCGAGCAGTATGTCAGCCTGACCGCCGAAGGCGACCACCGCCGGCCCGGCCTCGCGATGACGATCGACAAGCTGGGTGCCGCACCGCATTCGGCACAGGATTTCCAGCGTGCCCGGTACTTCCTGGCGGCGACGTTGCTCCAGAACGGATTCTGGGCGCCGATGGGCGCCGACTACGACGAGCCGGCCTACTTCGACGAGATGGACGGTGGCGGACTCGGCCCGGGGTACCTCGGGCATCCACTGGTGGCCGACCCGTCGCCGGCTGTCCTGAACGATCCGTACGCGAACGGGGTCGGGTCGCTGGGCCACGGCCTCTTCCGTCGCGACTTCGAGCACGGAACCGTCCTCCTGAACACCGACGACAAACCGCGAGAAGTGCAACTCGAGAAGCCCTTTCGGCGAATTCAGGGCGTCCGGGATCCGAGCACCAACAACGGGGACACCGTCACGTCGGTGACCCTCCAACCGAGCGACGGTCTCGTGCTCTCGAGCGAGAACCCATGACCGCATTCGATCGTTCATCGCCTCACGCGCTCGGCCGCGAAGAGCCGCGCGTAGAAGTCCGTGAGTGCCCGGCGCGACGTCTCCCACGACAACTGCTGCTCGACACGTGCCCGGCCCAGTTGGCCCATTCTGTGACGTTTCTGCGGGTCCCGTAGCAGCTCGTCGATCCCCGCTGCGAAGGCTGCCTCGTCGTTGGCCGGGGCGTAGACAGCGGACTCCCCCGCCGACACTCTCGACTCGACGAGCTCGAACGAGACGAGTGGGCGACCCATCGCCATGTATTCGACGACCTTGTTCATCGTCGACACATCGTTCAATGGGTTGCGTGGATCCGGTGCGAGACAGACATCTGCGGTCGACAGACATCGCTGCACGAACTCGTCGGGGACCCGGCCGGTGAATTCGACCATGTCCGTGAGTCCGAGCTTCTCGCTGAGGGCCACCATGTCGTCGAAAGAGTCCCCCGCTCCCATGAATATGCAGTGGAGGTCGTCCCGCCCGATGCCGTCCCGCAGGTGAGCCAGGGCCCGTAGCGCATAGTCGACGCCGTCCTGCGGGCCCATCACACCCAAGTACGCCGCGAGATACCGCTTGCCGCGCTTCAGGTTCGGATCGGGATCTCGGCAGACGAACCGACTCAGATCGGGCGCGCTCCGAACGACGGTAACCCGCTCCGGCGGCAGATGCCCGCGATCGAGGGCAACCCGCCGATAGCTCTCGTTCGTCGAGATCACCGCGTCGGCGGAGGCCAGTGTGAGCCGTTCCAGTAGCCTGGTCGCCCAATAGAGGATCGGACCGCCTCGGGGAAACCGAGACAGGAAGAGTTCGGGCACCAGATCGTGGTGATCGAACACGAACTTGGCACCGGCCGGGCGAAGAAGCGCAGCGACGAGGAACAGCAGATCCGGCGGATTGCAGGCGTGGACGGCATCGACCGGATCATCACGCCGCACCCGGAGAGCGAGCCGCGTGGTGTGCCACAACGCCAGACCGTACTCCCGCAGATAGCCCAACGGCCCACCTTCCGCGGCACGAAGGGGATAGCGGAGAATGCGGACCCCGTCCAGCGTGGCGTCCGGCTCGCAGTCCTGGGTGGCCCCCATCGGGCATATCACCGTGACGCGGTAGCCTGCCTCGACCAACGCGCTGCTCTCCTGCCACACCCGGCGGTCGAACGGTACCGATAGATTCTCCACGAGAATCAGAATGTGCCGACTCATCGCACCTCCACCACTTCCGTGAGCAGGCGCTCGAATCCTCGCGCCGTGTCTTCGATCCGGTACTGCTGTTCCGCCCGTGCACGCCCCGACCGTCCCTGCCGAGTGCACAGTCCTGGGTCCGCGGCCAAGGAAATGAGCCGTTGCGCCATCGCATGTGCATCTCCGACCGGCACCACATAACCCTGTTCACCATCGGTGACCATGTCTCGCAGGCAACCGCAATCGGTGACCACGAGCGGCACGCCCGCGGCCATGGACTCGATCGCGATGATCGGCACGCCCTCATGCACGGACGACAGACAGGACACGTCGAGCCCTGGCAGGAGTTGTTGCACATCCCGCCGCACCCCCATGAACCGCGTGCGGCCCGAGATACCGAGTTCGGTGGCAAGAGTGCGTAACTCATCGTCGCGTTCGCCGCCTCCGATCACGACCAGCCGTACCCGGACACCGGACGCCGCCACGGCAGAAATTGCTTCGAAGAGCACCTGGTGCGCCTTCTGACTGCTGAGCCGGCCGACGATACCGACAACGAAGTCCTGCTGGTCGAGACCGAACGCGGCCCTGGCACGCTCACGGTCGGTGTCACGCGGCAACGGCGGCAGCACTATCCCGTTCGGAATCACCACCTCGCGCGTGCGTCGCCACGCGAAGCGTCCTACCCCTTCTTCCCGGCGCAGGTACTCGCCCTGTCGCGGGGCGAGCAGGACCAGCGCATCGGACAGCCACAGCGTCTCCACGGTGGAGCGCGGTAGGCAGCGCTTGCCGACCGACGTCAGGTCCATGTCGTGGGCCGCCACGATGTTGGCACGTACTCCCGCGATCCGTGCCGCAATTCGCCCCAGCGCCAGCGCCGCTCGATGATGATGAGTAACCAGCACCGCGTCCGTGCGATCACGTCGCAGGCTACGGATCAACCGCGGCAGGGTTCGAACGTCGTAGCGACCCGAGCGCTCGAGCACTTCGACGTCGAATCCCGCCCTCCGAAACTCCTCGCCGAGCGGCCCAGCCTCGCGCAGACAGATCAGGCGCGGTCGTACCACCCGCGGATCGAGATTGCGGAACAGTTCCAGCATCAGGAGTTCGACACCCCCGACGAACGTCAGGTCCAAGACCAGGCTGAGCCGGATGGGTCTCGCCCCGCGAGGCGGGCACCGACCCGCCACCTCCTCGAGTGCACGTTCACTCTCGGCTACGCTGGCGCGCAGGCTGAACTCGGACTCGACTCGCGTCCGCGCTGCGAGGCCCATCTCCCTGGACGTCTCGGGGTCCGTCAGCACTCGCAACAGCTTCTCGGCCAGTGCCGTCGGCGCACGCGGGGGCACGAGAAATCCGGTCACCCCCTCCGAAATCATCTCTGGAACGCCGCCGACTGCGGTACAGACCGCCGGCCGCCCTGCGGCCATCGCCTCGAGCAACGCCATCGGGAAACACTCCACGCTGTACGAGCTCAGTACGAAGACGTCCATCACTCCGAGCAGATCCCTCACATCCGGACGGGAACCGGTGAACACCACGCGGTCGGCAATGCCCAGCTCACCGGCCAACCGTTCCAGATCGCCTCGCGTCGGCCCATCGCCGACGACCAGGAACTTCGCGTCCGGCAGCTCGTCGACGACCAGCCGTGCGGCGCGCAACAGCGTGGCGTGGTCCTTCTCGGGTCGCAGCGCGGCAAGGATTCCCACCACTCGGTCGCGCGGCCCGATCCCGAGGTCCGCGGCGGCGGCACGATCTCCCCTCGGATCGAACTGTGCGGGATCCACCCCGTTGTGAATGATTCGGATCTTGCGCGGCGGGATGTGCAAATCGTCTACGAGATAGGGAACTTGCAACTTCGCCACACCGAAATACGCGCTCGTGACCGGGGCGAGCGCGCGGTCGACGATCCGCCGCAGGACACTCCTCGTGGTGGTCTCACCGCAGTTGTGCACCCATACGACCGTCCGTGGAACTCGCGCCAGGAAAGCAGCGATCCGACCGAGAGTCTCCGCATTGAAGCCGCGCACAATCATGATGTCCGGGGCGATCCTGCGCGTCTCCCGCACGAGGTCGCACAGCGCACCGACCGCCTGCAACTTCGTTCGTTTCAACGCCAGGGCGGGAACATACCCGGCCGCCAGGGCGGGGAACAGGTCGCCCTCGCTCCCGATGCAGATGACGCTGGGGTCGAACCTCTTTCGGTCCAGCCGGGGAAGCAACGTGACAGCATGCCGCTCCGCTCCTCCGACGCGGAGGTCAGGCACCACACACAACACCCGTAGGGGGCGATCGGCTGTCATCGCCGCACCTCGCGGTAGAGGGCATCGAAACGGCGCCAGACGATGTCGACGTCGAACTCGGCTCGGATGCGCTGCAACGCCTGGGATCCGAGCCTGATGCGCGCATCGTCGTCGTAGACCACACGACGCAAGGCGGCCGCGAGTGCGTCGACGTCGTCGACCGGAACCAGCACCCCGCAACGGTCGTCGATCAGTTCGGGGATGCCTCCCACCGAGCTGGCTACCACACACAGGCCGTGTGCCATCGCCTCGAGTATCGCCATCGGCTGGCCCTCGTTGCGCGACGGCAGGGCCAGTACCTGGGACGTTGCCAACAATTCGGGTACCCGATCCGGAGCGAGCCACCCGAGCACCGTGACGGTGCTACCCACCGACAGCTGATCGACCCGGTCCCGCGCGCGCTGCACTTCGCCGTCACCGGCGAGCGTCAGTCGCGCACGCCCGTTTCCGTCGCCGATCATCTTCGCCCACGCGTCGAGCAGTGTGAAGGTCCCCTTGCGATCGCCGATGCAGCCGAGGAACAGAACGTGCACGGGTTCACTTCCGGACGGCTGCCGTACCGGATGGCAAGGCCGGACCGCATTGGGAACAGAGACGATGTACGCCCGCGGCGCAATCCGCTCGAGCCGCTCTGCCCACCGGTCCCCGAGTGCCACTACGACGTCCGCACCGGTGAGCGTGGCGCGGATGAGCGCCTTCATGGGGCGCGGCGATCGGCCGTAGAACAGATGGAAGTCGGAACCGTGCACGTGCATCACGATCGGCACCCGGAAGATTCGACAGATCCAGGCGAGGATGGCCTTTCGGATGAAGCTGCCGGCGACGGAGGTATGAAGGTGAACCACATCCGGCCGGTCGAAAACCAGAGCAGTCACGAACGCGCCCAGCCCCGTCGCGAACGCCACGATCTTCGTGGCGACCGTGCCGTTCCGGTGGGTACCGACATGGCGAACGTTCCACAGCTCCCACAGCGGAGTAGCTTGCATCGTTCGGACGAAACTCGCTACTCCGCCCCGGGTGGATGTACTGGTCGACGCCCACAGGGCCCGCTGCCGGTTCATGCGCGTTCCTGTGCTGGGGCCGATTCAGACGCGCGTCGATGCGGATCAGGTGTCAAGTGATCCTCGGGAAGTCGATCGGCCCAGCCGATGACGATTCCGACGAGCAGCATCACGACCGCGTTCGGAAAGTCGAAGAACCGCAGGTCGACCGTGAGGCCCGCGATCACGAGCACAACGAAGGCCATGATCGCCACCAGCGCGAGACGCTTCCCGCACAGGCCGTCGGCCGGCAGCACCCGGTATGCATGGGTCAGACCGCAGGCCAAGAGAAAGAGGACGGCGAGCCACAGAGCCAACCCGAGTAGTCCCAGTTCCGCCGCGATTCCGAGCTCATTGAAGTGGGACGCGATTCCGAAGCCGCGAATCCATGGCACATCCGGCGCCCACCGCTGGTGATGGTACGTGTTCATCGCGGTGAAGCGCCCGATCCCCCACCCCGCCAACGGTTTCTCCTGGACTGCCCAGATCGCCGTTTCCGCAGTGTTGAGCCGATCCTGCAGTTCGTCGGGTGATCCGACACCACCCGCGGAACGATCGCTGCTGGTGAAGGCCGACCATTTGATGGCCACGGCGGCCGCCACGAACGCACCGGTCATGACGAACCCGGTTCGAAACCCCTTGGCAGACGCTGCTCCAACCAACACCACCACAGCGAATGCCAGCCAGACGACTCGCGTGTGGGTCAGATAGACGCCGTATGCGGACGCAACCGCGATAGCGATGGCCAGAATCCGGCTCCACCGGGGTTCACTGCGCGTTGCGGCGAGGAGGAGCGCCACGATGAAACCGAGGATCAACACCACGCCGTTGACCACGGGCTGGTCGAAGATGCCGACGGCTCGCCCCTCCCAGCTCGGAGACTCGACTATGTAGCGTGGCCAGACGAGTGCGGTCGGACCATGAAACTGCAGAATGCACATCGCAGCCGAGTAAGCCCCGAGCGACAGGATCGTCCATAGAAGTAGCCGGACCGCAGACACTCGGTCGAATGTGTACCGCCCCACGAGAAACACCGTGAACGGAATGATGGTGCCGGTCAGTACGAATCGCGGTACGGAGAGTTCTGCGCCGGACACGGGGACGACGGAGCCGTATTGGTGTGAGGAGAACATCGACATCACGTTCCAGGTGACGTAGAGAACCATTGCACACTCGATGGCGCCCAGACGCGGAGCGCGGTCGATGCCCCGGGCGATCCAGATCGCCCACGCGCCCACCACCCCGAGGTACGCCAGGACGAAGGGATCCACCGGCAAGATGCTGGGTAGGGCGACCCGGAGGAACGTGGTGACCAGCAGCAGAAGCACAGCGACCACCGGATCGCGCAGCCCGGCGAAAACAAGTGCACTGCCGACGGCGCCGAGCAGGAGAAGCACACCGAAATGAGTCGGTACCTTCGCCGCGGCTGCAAGCACGATGAGCACAGCCACGGGGAACCCTGCGCCCATCATCCATCGGAAGGTCGATCCACCCGTGGACGAGGCACTGGTGGGGTCGGCGAGGGGCGGTGTCCGTCTCATTGTCGTCAGGTCACGGACGCGCGGTCTGATCCGGAGTGGACTCGCGGACCTTCACGAGGTCAACGGTATCCAACGCGTCCGAGTCCGTGGACTCGTCCAACGCGTCCGATGGCGGGATCGGCGCACTGCGTCGCGTGCATCGAGGATCGATGATGACGGCACCGAGCAGCCTCGACTCCACCTGCCCGAGCAGCCGACATGCCTCCACCGTTTCGGGGACCCGCGTGCTGCGCCTTTCGACCACCAGCACTACCGCGTCTGCTGCCGCGCAGATCACCTGCGCTTCAGCTTCTTCCGTGATCGGCGGAGCCTCGACGACAACAACGTCGGCGATACTGTGGGCCTGTTGGAGCAGGTTGCCGAACCGCTCACGGGTGAACAGCACGTAGGGATCACCGTTCCCCGTTCCGCTCGGCATCTCCGGCATCTCGCCGGGGACCGCGTCCTGGATGAACCCGGCGATCGCAGGTGGGGTGACCGGGGCGAGGAAATCCGCGACGCCCGGAGCTTCATCGATATTCGTTGCGCGCTCGGAACCGTGCAGATCCGCCCGCACGATCAAGGACCGTTCGCTCTGGATCGCCCTGTGCTCGGCAATTGCCCGCGCAACCTGTGCAACGCCCTCCGTGCGCCGCGGCGCGGTCACCACAATCGTTGCCGGGCGGGGAAGATCGGCCAAGCCGACGATGTTTGCCAAACGTCGGAATTGTGCCTCGCGACGCTGTTCCGCTCGAGGTTTCCCGCCGCGCGGGACCTCGACCAGCGTGTCCACGCCGACCTTCGCACGCACGTCGTCGGCGGTCGTGAGGCGTTTCGACACCGCGTCCAGCGCGAGAGCTGCAACGCACCCGAGTATCAGGCCGCCGAACAGCCCGAGCACCGCGTTCCGCGCCAGAGACGGGCTCTCCTCTGCGACGCCGGCGGCGAGCTGCTGGTCCTGCAGCTCGTTTGTCGTGTCCAACTCGATCGCCGTGATCCGGTCCTGGAGCTGCGCCATTGCGACGGGGTCCGCTTCGGGGGTGGCACGCTGCTCGTCGAGTTGCTTCCTGAGCTCCTCGAGGGTGTCGGCCCTACCGGCAAACCTGACGGTGTTTACATCGTCTCGGAACGCCCCGGCCATTGCAGTTGCCGCGGATGCCGCGGTCTCGGGGTCTTTGGCTGTGGCGTCGATATAGAGGATCGGACTCGCGGCGGCCGTGCTGGCTGCGAAGGCTACGTCGTCGGGGACGCCCGCTCGAGTTCGGATCCGTTCCTGGTAGGGCCCGTTGTTGAAGTAGTCGACATACCCCACCACGAGGATTGCGTCCTGTTCGGGAGCCCGGCCCGGCGAGGAGACGATCAGCGCCGCCCTGCCCGTATAGCTGGTCCCGGCTTCGTTCGCTGCTACGACCCCTCCGAGGACCGCCAGCGCCGCGATGAGGACGACCAACACACGACGGCGCCAGATACGCTCGAGCTGAACGTTCAATGTGCTGGTCATGTGCCCCTCCACCATCAGGTTGCGGAGAATCGCGCGTCCCCGCTGAGATGTCGGGCCGACTCGGCACGCCATCGTTAGACCCACGGCGCCGACCCGGAATGTCGACTAAGCGATTTTCCCGACCTGGAGATTAATTTACTCCATAGAAGAGTACCTGCGGTATGGTTTTGGCGGATTTTTCATATTTGACGACTGGCACACGCGGCCGAGTATCATCAATCGCCAGAGGTGAGATCGTTGGATCTTCCGAAAACAAGAGTTGCAGTCGTCGCGGCCGCCAGGTTCCACCTCCGGCCGCTCCGCCGGATTCATTTTGCACGCCGGGCCCCGGACTTACACCTCGGCCCGGTAGTCGTCGGCGGGCACGAAGTCGCGCTCCGTTCGCCGCGGCTGTCCGATGCAATCGCCTGGCGGGAAATTCGGCTGCGAGATCAGCGTCTGATCGAACCGTACTGGGTCAGTTCTGCACTCAACTGGCCGGAGCGCCACACCGAGACGGTATGGGTCGACGAATGCCTGCAGTCACGAAAGGCCGCCCGTGCCGGCCTCGCGCTGCCGATGGTGGTCGAGATCGACGGGCGCTTTGCGGGACAATGCAATCTCGAGCGCATCGACGTGCGCACCAAGACCGCAGAGTTGGGAATCTGGCTCGACGCACGGGTGACCGGCAAAGGCGTGTGCTCAGTCTTGGGCGTGCTACTCGCGGACTACGTGTTCGGCACATTGGGACTACGCCGAGTCACCGCGCCCATCTGCGTGGACAACGCTGCGGCTGCGAAGCGGGCTGAGCGCGTGGGCATGAGACGTGAGGGCACAATGGCCAGCTTCCTCGACGTCGGCGGCCGCCGTAGAGATCACGACATGTGGGCGATCACGTCGGATATGTGGGCGCAGGCCTCGAACATGGGAGACCCACGTCCCGACAACATCCAACATTGACGACACCCTGACCACCGCATTCGTCAGCGCATGATTCGACCGGAACACGAATGGCGCGTTACTGTTCCGTTGCCCGGCGCGGGTTCTCCGACTCGACGAGCGCGTACACGCGCTCGAACGCCCGCCTACTCGCACACACCTGCGCGTGCGCCTCCGCACGCAGGCCGGAACGCAGATCCGGAGCGGCCTGCCACATATGGTGAACCGCACGCGTGAGTCTTTCCTCGAGCCCGTCCTCGGCGAGTTGCACCAACTCGACGCCGCCAGGGAACATCCCGCTCAGACCACCGAGTTTGTCGTCGTAATAGCGCGATGTGGACAAACCCACCACCGGAATACCTTGGGCAAGGGCGAAAACGGCAACGTGGTATGCGCCGGTGACGAGCACCCGGCACCGCGCCACTTCGGTCACCAGATCTCGGGCACTGGCGAAGCGCCCCATTATGGGTCTCACGACCGGAAACCCGTCGACCAACGGCATCGTCGAGCGACGATCCTCGGCCTCGTACTCGGAGACGATCAGCGGAACGAGACCAGCATCGACGCTACCAGCGAACCGCCGGACCACACGTCCGACGACATCTTGTGCACCGCCCGTGACCTGGGAGTATCCCGCAACGCGAAGACATACCCCGATGTCTGTCCCGATCGGGTCCGATCGCATGTCGTAGGCCAGTTCCACGGCATCGTCGCCGGTGACCACGACCCTCTCGGAGGACACGCCGAGCGACCGCAGGAGCGCCGGGCCTCGCACTCCCTCTCGGACCGCGATGAGATCGACCTTGGGCAGGACTTGCGAGGCATGGGCCACGAGGTGTTCACCCGTGAGCGGTCCAATGCCCTGACCACACATCGCGGTCGGTATGTGCAGGTCAGCCGCGCGCTCGAGCAGATCGAGGGTTCGGTGGGCCTGATAGGGATCGACGTCGGTCATGTAGCCACCGCCCATGGCGATCACGAGTGAGGCATCGCGGACGGCCATCGGAATGCGAGGAATGCGCCCGCTGTCGTCGGGCTTGGCGACCGACCCGCGGAGGGAGTCACGAACCCTGCGCGCGTAACGCCGTGGACGATCCGAGGCAGCCCACCAGCCCTCCGACACCGGGCCGACCAGTTGGGGCCCGGCATACGAGGGTAATTGCCACCATGTTCCGGATCGCGACCATCTGCTCCCACGGCGATAGGTGACCGGCTCGGCGCTCGGAGCGAACGCGCGCAACAACGACGGTGCATAGGTCAGGACGCCGAGCCGCGCACCGGGCCATCGCTCGCTCAATCTCCGAACGGTGACGTCGAGGATGGCGAGATCACCTCTATTGGTGAGCCAGTACTCCCCGTTCTCGATCAGTACGCGCAGAGCCGAACTGTCGATGCCCGTCGAGTCGGCTTCATAGTTCGCCATTACTGTCCTTGAAGAGTCCGGAGAAATCGGATATGGCTACAGTCTCGCGCGACAACGCTGGGCCGACAACAGTCTCGTCAGATGCAGCCGGGGAAAGATTTCCGATCGACGCCGCTTGCGAGTGCACCCCGACGGGGAGAGACTCGTGTCGACAGTACCGCACAACGTGAAGGCACTGCACCCCTCCACACCCCGGAGTTCGGCTATGTCGAATGCACGCGACGACGGCTCGGCCCGCCCGTCGTTCACACGCTCCAACGAACTGCAGTCCCGCCTGAACCGATTGGTCCCGGGCGGCGCACACACCTACGCGCGCGGTCCCGACCAGTATCCGGACTTCATGGCGCCCGTTCTCGTCCGCGGTTCAGGCGCCAGTGTGTGGGATGCGGATGGAAATAACTTCATCGAATACGGCATGGGTCTGCGGTCGGTGACGTTGGGGCACGGCTACCGTCCTGTCACGGACGCCGTCTGCGCAGCGATCGCCGACGGAACGAACTTCAGCCGGCCGACCGAGCTCGAACTGCACGCCGCGGAGGACTTCCTCGAACTGGTTCCCGCAGCAGACATGGTGAAGTTCGCCAAGAACGGATCGGACGTCACCACCGCCGCGGTCCGCCTCGCCCGGGCGGTGACGGGTCGCGACATGGTGGCCATCTGCAATCAACCATTCTTCTCGGTCGACGACTGGTTCATCGGCACCACAGCGATGAACAGTGGCGTCCCCACCGATACCGGCGCCAAGTCCGCCGGTTTCGCGTTCAACGATCTCCCTTCGCTCACCGCACTCTTCGACCGGAACGACGGTCAGATCGCCTGCGTCATCCTCGAAGCTGCGACCGCAACGGCGGAGCCGGAACCGGGCTTCCTCCAGGGTGTCCGCGCCCTCTGCGACCGGCACGGCGCACTGCTGATCTTCGACGAGATGATCACTGGATTCCGCTGGTCGGCCGGCGGCGCACAATCGCTCTACTCGGTCGAACCCGATCTGTCGTGTTGGGGAAAGGCCATGGGCAACGGTTTTCCGATATCGGCCCTCGCCGGTAAACGTGAGTACATGGACCTAGGAGGCCTGAATACGGACCGAGAGCGCGTGTTCCTCCTGTCGACCACGCACGGCCCGGAGCGCGGCGGGCTGGCAGCCTTCCGAGCGGTCGTTCACGCCTACGCCACCGAGGACCCTATATCTCACATGGTGCGCTCGGGACAACGCTTGGCCGAGGGTGTCAACAGGGCCGCGGCAGAGCTGGGCATCGCAGACTACGTCCAAGTGATCGGACGACCATCCTGCCTCGTCTTCGTCACACGAGACCCCGAACGTCAACCATCGCAAGAGTTCCGTACGCTCTTCCTCCAGGAATTGCTGTCGGGTGGAGTGCTCGGCCAATCCTTCGTCACATCCGCAGCGCACACCCCGACGGACATCACCCAGACCCTCGAGGCAACCCGGGGTGCACTCGAGATCTACAGCAGAGCGATCGAATCCGGGGGTGTGACGGGATTCCTCCACGGGCGGCCGGTCGCCCCCGCCCTCCGCCGGTACGCCACACCCCGCAGGATCGGCGTTGCAGACTAATTCTTCAGCGGCAGAATTGATTTCGACGACCATGCTCCAACGCTCAATACCACAGCAGCTGAACCATGTTGACGCATTCCGCCGGGAGGGACTCGACAGAAACAAGTTCGACCCGTCGGTGCGCATCACGCGGCGAACGCCGAGACTCACCCGTTGCTCGACACTCGGAGACCCGAGCCCACGCGACGGCACGCTCGGATACGTCGCAATACCGAAAAGCGCTCTGCAAAAAAAGAATCGGCATCCACGACGCTGCGAAACACATCCTCGCCGCGCCGGCTCGATTCCGCCGAATCGCCCATCGTCTGCGGACCAAACCGCGTCCACACGACCTACTCCACACAAGCACTCGAGGACGCCACCGCGGGACAAGGCGGGCACGTACGATCTGCGTGAACCGCTCCGATCTCCGACCGCACAGTCGCCGGCAAACCTCTTGTACCGACATTCGACGCACGCCGGAAAACCGCTCGCCGGAAGGCCTGGTACACCGCATTCCCGACCCCCGGCCCGTCAGCGCAAGCGAGGCTACCGGGAAGGGTCGGACCGCACCGACCGAATGCGTGGCAGTCCGAATGCTGTGTTGGTGAGCCTGCTTTGTTGGTGAGCCTGCTTTGTTGGTGAGTCGACGCGTTCGTCTCAGCCGCGGCGCCGCGGATGTCTACACTGTAAAACGTAAGTCGGATCTCCGTCCTCGAGTGATACGTCCTGGTCAGAGGTCTCGGCCGGGAACCCTCACTTCACTTCACCCAGGAGGTCTCGATCGACATGTCTCAACCACCGGGCGAGCCCTCGAAGGACTGGCCACCGCCAGAAGACCGAGACAGAGTTCACTGGAAAATCGAACGAGGACTGCGCGAGGAACTGTTGGCCAGCACCCCCGACACGCGCGAGTCCGTCACTCGAGATGTATACAACCGTCTGTTCGAGGAGGTTCCCTGGCATAAAGCGCACGTCACAGACGCCGCTTCCGAGGAAGCCTTCGAAGAAGGCTGGTTCCAGCAGTACGGGGCGCTGACTCGGCCAACTGACACTGTGGTCGACGTAGGCTGCGGGAGAGGAGGTCTGATTCGGCGATTCGCGCCGGCCGTGCGCGAATGCATCGGCATCGACGCCTCGGACGCAATGGTGGAACTTGCGAACCAAGAGCGACCGGCCAACGCACGCTTCATGGTCGGTAGCGTGCTCGACCCACCGCTGCCGCCATCCTCGGCCGATTTCGTGATAAGCCGTCAGGTCATGGAGCACCTGCACCCTGACGATGTTCCCGAACACCTCGCCGCGGTTCTGAAGATTTTGCGGCCGGGGGGGCGCTTTCTCATCGAGACACCCAGTCGACTGACCGGTCCATGGGACATTTCGCGCGGCTTCACTCCTGTGGCCACGGGGTTTCACCTGCGGGAATACACCAACGGGGAGTTGGGCGCCATGCTGCGCGACGCCGGCTTTCGGCGCGTGCGCAGTCGCGCCGTGCCAAGTCGGATGTTGTTACACCTCGGCAGGGCGAAGCGTCACGCGTACGTGCCGGTCGCAGTCAAGGCGATCATCGAGCGTCCGTTGCAGGCGGCTCCGATCTCCGTTCGCACGAAACTCGCCGGCCCTCTCTCGGTCCGTGAAGTCCTCTTGATTGCCGAGCGTAAATAACTTGCGCCTCAGTGCAATGCGGTCGGCCGCCGGTGCGGAGTGACCCGCAATCTGTGGAGCGACCACCGGGCACCTCCTACAGTGCCGCCTCGTCGGTGGCACACCGGAATCCCGTGTGGAACACGACACCGGTGGGTTGCATAGGTTGCCGGTAGTAACCCTCTTTGTAGTAGACGGTGCTCGTGCCGGGGATCAGCGTGCGGACGAAGTACGTGTCGGCGCCGTTGGTGAACATCTGCGGTACGCCGTTGAGCCACAGCTTGATCCAGCCTGCGGTGTCCGATGCCGACCAATTGATCTGCATCTTCACGTCATGCCACCGACCCACGTCCAGGGGTATCTCGAAGAGGGTGAGTGTCTCCAGATAGGCGCCGGGCACGGACTGCTTCTGGACGATCAGTGACCAGTAGCCGTTCCGCTGGCCCACAGACCATGCGACCGGGGGACTTCCGACACCGACGTCCTGGTGCCACTGGTTCGTCAGCCCCCAGCCGAGGTCGGCATGGTTCTGCGGAAATCCGGGGTCGAACTTGGTGGAGAATTGATACCAGCGTGTCTGACCTTCGAATCCGCCGGTTTCGTTCCCGGCCGCCACCTCGGAACGCTCACCGTCCCCGAACGACGGGACGTCGCCGCTGCGAACCTCGAAGCGGGCCGCTCTGCCGTAGGTTCCGTCCGGGACGATGCTCGCAGAGTAACTGGGGACATAGTCCGCTCCGGAGCCGTTGTAGTCCTTGGTCTGCACCGACGGCCATTGCGAGAAGTCGCCGCTGCTGTAGTCGCCGGTGAAGGTCCGGGCCACGGGGGTGGTGAACGGCGCGGCGCTCACCCCTGTCGTCACCCCAAGCGGTGTGACCGAGATGGAAAAGACGACGGCCGCAGCGACCGCAACTGAACCAAGCGCGGAACGCAAGTGGAACATGGTGGCTCCATCAATGTGGGTGAGCGCGGCCTCCAGAGCCTTCTCTTGGCCCCCAACACAGACAAGAGAGCTATATCACTTCGATGAAGAGATTACCCACCCGGCCCGACAGAAGCTAGAGCCTCAGTTGTTGACGAATCTCGACGATGCGCAGACGAACGGCGCGCCGCGGGGGTTCCATCGTTGACGAACCCTGGACTTCGGCCGTCGTGTGGTGATGGACCAGATGCAGTTCCCGCTCCGGGTGGGGGCGCGAGGAGCGCCCGGCGGTGGAGGCACCACCGCCGGAAACGCACTCAGCGCAGCAGGCGGCGCGAGGCGAACTGCCGGAAGTACACGAGCTTCGACGGCTCGACAAGCCCGGGAAGAATGAAGTACCAGACCCGCTCCATGCGGCGCGGAAGATCGTCGAAGGCGCCGGTCGCGGTCGCGACCACATGCGCTCCCAGCAACGACCCGAGCAGAAAGGTGGAAAGCGTCCCCGTGGAGACGTCGTCCTCCGCGAGAATGTCGCCCTCCTCGACCGCTCGTGCGACGAGTCGTTCGAAACCCTGCTGCCACGAGGCCACCACGTTGCCGTGCGTCCCCTGGTAGTCGCCGATCTCGTGCTGCAGTCGCAACATCGCCGCGACGATCGGATCGGAACTCGCTGCCTCGATCGCCACGTAGGACAGAGCGACGAGCGCTTCCAGTGCCGGCGTCGGCCCGTCGCTGACGGACGTCATTCCGGAGGTGAGACGGATCTGCCCCTCGTCGATGACACCGCGGGCGAGGTCTTCCTTCGAACTGAAGTGGAAGTACAACGCACCTTTGGTCACACCGGACTGCTCGATGATCTCGTTGAGACCCGCGTTGGCGTACCCGAGGCGTAAGAATACGTCGGCCGCCGCCATCAGGACCGACGCCCGAGTTACCTCTGCTCGAACCTGTCTCGCCATCGACTGCCTCCCGAACAACCCCCCCGACGGGGCGCGCAAACTCCAGCGAACCCTAGCACTCGACAGGCGCAGCCCTAGTGAAGTTGAACCGCGAGTCGGAAAACGAGAACACGTTCACTGAGGTGTCGTGCGGGGCCGATCGGTGCCCAGCTGGGGATCCGCTTCGAGATTGGTCAACCCGTTCCAGCACAGGTTGACCAGATGCGCGGCGACGACTTCCTTCGGAGGCGTCCGCTCGTCCAGCCACCACGTCGCGGTGGTGGACACCATTCCGACCAGCGCCTGCGCGTAGAGCAAGGCCAAATCGGGATTGAAGCCACGCCGCGAAAAATCGCCGGCGAGGATGTGCCCGACCTGACCGATGGCCTCGTTGAGCAGGCTCGAATACGTTCCGTCCGGTGCCGCCACCGGAGAGTCGCGGACGAGGATGCGGAATCCGTCTGTGTGCTCCTCCACATAGGTCAGCAGCGCCAGCGCGACCCGCTCGACCCGGACCCGGGAGCGGTTCTGCTTCAGCGACGACGTCACCATCTCCAGCAGCCGCGACATCTCCCGATCCACGACCACGGCATAGAGGCCCTCTTTGCCGCCGAAGTGTTCGTAGACGACAGGCTTGGAGACGTGCGCCCGCTGTGCGATCTCTTCGATCGACGTCGCCTCGTAGCCTCGCTCGGCGAACAGGGCGCGACCGATCTCGATCAACTGCTCGCGGCGTTGCGTACCGGTCATCCGGGTGCGGACCGCCCTCTCGGGGGTCGCGTCCACGTCCGTGGGTCGGGGCACCGAGGCACCATCCTTTCCTGACACTCGCGACGATGAAGTGCCGCGGGCAGCGTCGAAACACTGCAGGTAGCACCCACTCTATCGGGACGACCGAGACAAATTTCCGCAGCGGTTCGACGGGCGGCGGGTCGGCATGCGAGGATTCTCTCGCGCAAACGGGCGTGACACCCCGTGTGTGTGGCAATCCGCCGTAGTGTAATGGCAGCACCTCTGATTTTGGTTCAGATAGTTCAGGTTCGAGTCCTGGCGGCGGAGCGGAGCCTGCGGAGCTATTTCCTGCAGGCGGAGCTGTCGAGAACAGTCAAGAGCGGAACGACCCAGAGGGAGCTTCATGCCAGTGCAGACCGCCGTGGTCGTCCTCGCCGCCGGCGCGGGAACTCGGATGCGGTCGAAGACCCCCAAGGTGCTGCACACCCTGGGCGGACGCACGATGCTGGCGCATTCCCTGCACGCCGCCTCGGAGGTCGATCCGGCGCACCTCGTCACCGTCGTCGGCCACGACAAGGAACGCGTCGGAGCCGCCGTCACTGCCCTCGAGGCCGAGCTTGGCCGCCCGATCGCAATCGCCGTCCAGGAAGAGCAGAACGGCACCGGGCACGCCGTCGAATGCGGCCTGTCCGCTCTGCCCGCCGATTTCCGTGGGACCGTGCTGGTCACCGCCGCGGACGTCCCGCTGCTCGACGGCCGCACCCTGCACGCTCTCGTCGACGAGCACCGCAGCGAGCCCACTCCCGCGGCGGTCACGGTACTGACGTTCACTGCCCCGGAGCCCACGGGCTACGGGCGGATCGTCAGACTGCCCCACGACGGTGAGATCGCCGAGATCGTGGAAGAGGCCGACGCCACAGAAGAGCAGGCGGCCATCACCGAGGTCAATGCGGGTGTGTACGCGTTCGACGCCGAGTTCCTCCGCTCCGCGCTCGGACAGCTCAACGCGAACAACGCGCAGGGCGAGCTGTACCTGACCGACGTCGTCAAGATCGCCCGCGAGGCCGGTGCACCCGTCTTCGCCGCGCATCTGTCCGACTCCGCAAAGGTCGCGGGCGCCAACGATCGCGTCCAGCTGTCGAGGCTGGCTGCCGAACTCAACCGCCGCACCGTCGAGAACTGGATGCGGGCCGGCGTCACCGTCGTCGATCCGTCGACCACGTGGATCGACGTCGGCGTCACGCTCGCTCGCGACGTCACCATCCATCCGGGCGTGCAGTTGCTCGGTACCACCGCCGTCGGCGAGGACGCCGTGATCGGTCCCGACACCACGCTCACCGACGTGTCGGTCGGCGAAGGCGCCAGTGTGGTGCGCACCCACGGCTCGGAATCGACGATCGGCGCAGGCGCCACCGTCGGCCCGTTCTCCTACCTGCGTCCCGGCACCGTCCTCGGTGCGTCCGGCAAGCTCGGCGCATTCGTCGAGACGAAGAACGCCGACATCGGGGCGCACTCCAAAGTTCCTCACCTGACCTACGTGGGCGACGCCACGATCGGCGAGTACAGCAACATCGGTGCGTCGAGCGTGTTCGTCAATTACGACGGCGTCGCCAAGAGCCGTACGGTGGTGGGGTCACACGTCCGGACCGGATCGGACACCATGTTCGTCGCTCCGGTACAGGTCGGTGACGGTGCTTACACCGGCGCCGGCACGGTGCTGCGTTTCGACGTACCACCGGGGGCACTCGCGGTCTCCGGCGGAAAGCAGCGCAATATTGACGGCTGGGTGCAACGAAATCGGCCCGGTACCGCCGCCGCCGAGGCGGCAGCCGCCGCGGGACTGCACCACAGTTCAGATCTGCACGAAACCGAGAAGCAAGATTTAAAGGATGGCATAGAGCAGTGACCGCGAATTGGATCGACAACCAGAAGAACCTCATGCTTTTTTCTGGTCGCGCGCATCCGGAGCTGGCCGAACAGGTGGCGAAGGAACTCGACGTGCGGGTCACCCCGCAGACTGCCCGTGACTTCGCGAACGGCGAGATCTTCGTCCGTTTCGAGGAGTCGGTCCGCGGCTCCGACGCCTTCGTGCTGCAGAGCCACCCGGCCCCGCTGAACACGTGGGTGATGGAACAGCTGATCATGATCGACGCGCTCAAGCGTGGATCGGCCAAGCGCATCACCGCGATCCTGCCGTTCTACCCGTACGCACGCCAGGACAAGAAGCACCGCGGCCGTGAGCCCATCTCGGCTCGCCTGATCGCCGACCTCCTCAAGACGGCCGGCGCCGACCGCATCATCACGGTCGACCTCCACACCGACCAGATCCAGGGCTTCTTCGACGGCCCCGTCGACCACATGCACGCCCAGGGTCAGCTCGCCGAGTACATCCGCGGCAACTACGGCACCGAGAACATCGCCGTCGTCTCCCCCGACTCCGGTCGCGTCCGGGTCGCCGAGAAGTGGGCCGACACCCTCGGCGGCGCGCCGCTGGCGTTCATCCACAAGACGCGCGACCCGCTGGTGCCCAACCAGGTGAAGTCCAACCGCGTCGTCGGTGACGTCGAAGGCCACACCTGCATCCTGATCGACGACATGATCGACACCGGTGGAACCATCGCCGGCGCCGTGAAGATCCTCAAGGAGGCCGGCGCGGGCGACGTGATCATCGCCGCCACCCACGGTGTCCTGTCCGATCCGGCGGCCGAGCGCCTCGCCGCGTGTGGTGCCAAGGAAGTCATCGTCACCAACACGCTCCCGATCGACGAGTCGAAGAAGTTCCCGACCCTGACGGTGCTGTCCATCGCGCCGCTGCTGGCTCGCACCATCAAGGAAGTTTTCGAGAACGGCTCGGTCACGTCGCTGTTCAACGGCAACGCCTAGGCGCTTCGCACCTGTGAGTGGTTGACGAGTCCAGGGACTCGTCAACCACTCACAGGCGTAGCCTTTCCCTGTGTTCACCGGGATCCCCACCGCTGCTCTCGACTTCTACGAGGACCTCGAGGCAGACAACAGCAAGAGCTTCTGGACCGCGCACAAATCCGTCTACGACGACTCCGTGCGCGCACCCATGACCGCCCTGCTCGCGGAACTCGAATCGGAGTTCGGCGCGGGCAAGGTGTTTCGCCCGTACCGCGACGTCCGGTTCTCGAAGGACAAGACGCCCTACAAGACCCACCAGGGCGGATTCGTCGAAACCCGCCCCGGCGTGGGCTACTACGTACAGATCGACGCCGCGGGACTGTTCGTCGCGGGCGGCTTCTATTCGCATACCCCGCTCCAGGTCGGGCGTTTCCGTGACGCCGTCGACGACGACCGCAAGGGCCGCGAACTCGTCCGGCTCGTGAAGAAGGTCCGGTCGTCGGGATTCGAGATCGGCGGCGACACACTCAAGACCCGTCCCCGCGGCGTCGCAGAGGACCACCCGCGACTCGACCTGATGCGTCACAAGTCGCTCACCGCCAGCCGGAGCTATCTCTCCCCCGACTGGATCGAAACTCCCCGCGCCGCTGACGAAGTGCGCACCGCCTGGCGTTCGATGCGGCCGCTCGTCGACTGGCTGACGACCGTCATCGGTGCCGGAGAATGAAACTTACCGGTCGGGAAAACACGTGTGGCACACAGCGTTTGCGGAGCAGTTTGCGAGCCTCGGCATGATCTTCGTCACGCTTGGCCGCAGAACCGCAGGTCGTACTTACGGCGATGTGACTCGCACGCTCGAATTCCCCTACTGTGGCTCGTCGTGATCGACGCGCAGACTCTCTCCGGCCCTATCGATATCGCTGCAATTCGAAACGTCCGGCGTTGGTCGCCGGGGGCGTGCGTGTGGTGCGGAGACGACAACGCGGTCGAGATGTTCCGTAACGAACCTCGCTGTGGCGCTTGCCGCGAGAAGGAATCGGTCATCGACGAGGCCCGCCGCTTCCTGGGCATGTACGGTCTGCGTCCGCTCGGCGGCACGTTGCAGTCGGACGATGACGAAGAGCGTGAGCACCGGGTCAACGCCCGCGATGCGCGTCGCGAACTCAACGAGATGAAGCTCGCGGAACTCCCGGACCCGGCCGCCGTGCGCAAGGCGCTCCGCCCCCGGGCGGCCAGCGTGGTGTCGGAGCCGCGCAGCACCGCTCATTCGGGAACGTCGTCGGCCACCGCGTCGACCCGCCCGAGCGCATCCCGCACGTCGGCCACGCCGCCGGTGGCTCCGGTGCGCACCGACGCCGTCGACGTCGCCGCACTCGAATCGCGCGTTACGGGTCTGCTCGATCAGCTCTCGGCCATCGACGCCCAGATGAATCTGATCGGTGAGCCCGCCGGCCTCGCCGCGCGTGCCCGGATCAGCGACCTCGAGAAGCAGCGCGCCACCGTGCTCCGCACCCTCGCGGCTCTGGAGAAGGCCCGGATCGCGGCCGGCCAGTAGCCCGCACTTTTCGGGCTGCGGCCGGGTGATACTCTCGCCCTTCATGCAGCCCGCCTCCTCACCCACCGCGCTCGTCATCGACGCGAAGAAGCCGCCGATGGGCCCGATGCTGGTGACGCCCAACGCCCGTATCAACGGCTATCCCGTACCGCTGCGGTGGGGCCACAACGTCATTCCGGCACCTCCCGGTGTGCATCACATCCAGATCTCCGTCCCGTGGATCGTGGAGCAGGGCAAGGCACAGATCACCGTCGACAACCGGTATCACCCGGCTCCCCCGGTGTACTACGCGTCGCCGTTCAGCAGTTTCAGCAAGGGCGCCATCGATCATCGGCCGGTGAAGAATCCGGGACTGCTGGGGCTGCTGCTCATCCTCACGCCGGTACTCGTCCTGATCCTCGCCGTCGTGGCGTTCGCCCTGTTCGGCTAAGGGGTCGCGCCTCGCACTATTGACACTTTGGCCAAAGTGTCTCACCATCGATACATGACCGCACATGTGTCGAGCGTCTCGTTCGTGCCGAGATCCGGGCAATCGTGGCGGGCCCCGTGGCAGATGTACGCAGACCTGCGCGACCACGACCCTGTCCATCACGTCGTCCCCGAGGGCGCACCCGGGAACGACTACTGGGTGCTGTCCCGGCACGCCGACGTCTACGCGGCGGCCCGGGACGCCGAGACGTTCTCCTCCGCAGCCGGCCTCACCACGACGTACGGCGAGCTGGAGAAGATCGGCCTGCAGGACAATCCGCCGCTGGTAATGCTCGACCCGCCCGACCACACCGCGTTCCGGCGTCTCGTCTCGAAGGGATTCACCCCGCGGCAGGTCACCGCCGTCGAGCCGTCGGTCCGGGCATTCGTGGTGGAGCGCATCGAACGACTGCGGGAGGCAGGCGAGGGCGATGTGGTGAAGGAACTGTTCAAGCCGTTGCCGAGCATGGTCGTCGCCCACTACCTCGGTGTCCCCGACGAGGACCGAGCGCAGTTCGACGGGTGGACCGAGGCAATCGTCGCGGCCAATGCGCAGGGCGACACGCTGCAGGCGACGGGTGCGGTCACCGATCTGATGGGCTACTTCGCCGGACTGATCGAGCGGCGGCGCACCGACCCCGGAGACGACACGATCTCGCACCTCGTCGCGGGCGGGATGGGAGCCGACGGCGACGTCACCGGGCTGCTCTCCATCCTCGGTTTCGCGTTCACGATGGTCACCGGCGGCAACGACACCACCACCGGGATGCTCGGAGGTGCAGTCCAGTTGCTCACCGAGCACCGGGATCAGCGCCGCGATCTGATCGAACATCCGGAGCTCGTCGGCGACGCCGTCGAGGAATTGCTGCGGCTCACGGCCCCCGTCCAGGGCCTCGCCCGCACGGTGACCCGCGACGTCGAGATCGACGGCACCGTCGTTCCCGAGGGACGGAAGGCACTCCTGCTGTACGGCTCCGCGAACCGCGATCCGCGCCGGTTCGGACCGGATTCCGAGGTCCTGGACGTGCGTCGCAGTCCGAAGCAGATCCTCACGTTCAGCCACGGGGCCCACCACTGCCTGGGTGCGGCCGCGGCACGGATGCAGGCGCGGATCGCTCTCGAGGAACTGCTGGCCCGCTGCCCCGACTTCACCGTCGACATCGACGCCGTCGTCTACGCGGACGGCAATTACGTGCGCCGCCCGACAAGCGTCCCGTTCCGGGTGGGTGGAGCGTGACCGCCGACTGGATGCGGGACGAACGCCCCCGCCTCGCCGCCGAGCGAATCCTCGACGTCGCGGCCCAGCTGTACGTCGAGAACGGCATCGCCGCCGTCGGAATGGCCGAGGTTGCCCGGGCGGCCGGATGTTCCCGCGCCACGCTGTACCGCTACTTCGACGGCAGGCAGTCGTTGCAGCTGGCGTTCGTCCACCGCGAGGCCCGGCGCATCGGCGCGCTGGTCGCGGAGGAGGTGTCCGGGGTCGGCGACCCGAAGGACGTGATCGTGGAGGCGATGCTGGCCGCGATCCGGCTGGTGCGCGCCGACCCGACTCTGGCCGCCTGGTTCCAGCTCGGCGACTCCGGCCTCGCCGCGCAGATCGCCCACTCGTCGGACGTCATCGAGTCGCTGGGCACCGCCCTCCTGGGGCAGGCGGGGTTCTCCGGAGAGGAGACGGTGAGGAAGGCACGGTGGCTCGTCCGGATCATCGTCTCCCTGCTCACCGTTCCGGGCGTCGACGACACCGACGAACGCACGATGCTCGAGCAGTTCGTCGCGCCGGCGATCGCCGAGCACGACGCCGGACGCGCCTGACGCCCTGCCACCGCCCGGACCGTCAGCGCGCCGCGCCCGCCTGCTCGTCGGCATCGACCTCGAGGGTCGTCTTCCGGTCGGATTCACCGATTCGCGCGAAGACGAGCGGCTTGCGGAGCCGCAGGTAGCAGTACAGGGCGATGTAGCCGAGCACGGTCGCGAAGAAGATCCACGCGACCACGCCTCGCGCTCCGGACGGGAAGGGGTTGAAGCTGTACCAGTACACGAGCACCGACCCGATCGCGGCGAGGACGGTCGCCAGTCCGATGCCCAGGCGCAGCGACCGCGACCGGATCGCGCAGTAGCCGGCCGCCAGTGCGGTGAGTCCGTAGGCGGCGATCAGCATGTAGCCGGCGTACGTCCCGAGCAGGCCGTACGACGTCTCCGCCGCGGTCACGACCACGCCGAGGAGCCCGGCCACGAGGTAGATGACGCCGAGGGTCGTCACCGCGCCGACGGGAGTTCCGTGGCGGGCGCTGACCTTGCCGAGTCGAGCGGGCAGCAGACCGTCGCGGGCCAGTGTGTACACGGTCCGGCTGGTACCTGCCATGACCCCGAGAGTGGAACCGAAGAAGCTGATGGCGACACCGATGTCGATCAGATAGCCGAGCCACCCGACGCCGTTGTGCTCCGCCAGGGTGTCGAGAGGTGCGTTCATGTTCTCGATCGGCAACCCGCGGAAGCCCAGGACGATGATGTAGGTGGCGACGATGTAGAGCACCCCGCAGGCCAGGACCGAGCCGACGACGGCGAAGCTGATGGCCCGCTTGGGATGACGCGCCTCCCGGCCCAGCGTGGCGGCGTGGTCGAATCCGGCGAGGGAGAACACGGAGAAGCCTGCGGTCGCGAGAATCGCCGTGGCACTGAACCCGTGGAAGTCGAACTGCCGGCTGTCGATCGGACCGGTGTCCGAATTCGCGAGGACCACGATCAGGAGCACGACGATCACTGCCACCGTGAAGAATTCGATCACCAGCAGCAGCTTCGCGGACAGCTTCACTTCACGAAGATTCAGGGCGGTCACCGCGACCGCGACGGCCCCGGCGCAGATGCCGAGCGTCCACGTGCTCGCGGGCAGACCCACCTTCTGAAGGAATGCGTCGAGGTAGATCGCCGAGCCGATCACGCATGCGGGACCCGCGACGAGTGACGACGCGAGGTGGGTGACCATGACGAAGAATCCGGCCGGTTTGCCTGCCGCGCGAGCCGCGAGTCCGTATGTCCCTCCGGTGGTGGTGAAGCGTTTGGCCAGCCAGCCGATGCCCCCGGCGAACCCGAGGACCAGCACGGAGGTCACGGCCCAGGTGATCCAGCTGAGGTTGCCGGCAATCGTGACGACGACACCGATCGCGAGGGCCAGCGTGGACGCGGGCGCCAGAATGCCGAGCGAAACGCCGAACACTGCCCACGTCGGGAGGATTCCGCGCGGCAGCTGACCGGCCTCGGCGTCGGGGATTCCCGCCGAGGACATCATCGTGTCGTTCGTGGTCGATCCATCGTGCACAGTCTTCATGAACGCTCCTCGCGGATGGCCGGACAGAGGGTGTCGAATAGTTGGCTGGTGGGCCAGTTATGAATCATCGTGAGGGCGATCACACTCGATGTCAAGAGCGCATCACCTCCCGAACGGCACCCGCAGCGACGGCGAGAGGCGGGTTGACAGCCCCTGTGAGTGCCGCCACAATCTAAATTGACTGATGCGCCAGTTATCTATTTTCCGATCGACAGCAACGCGAGATCGAGGAGAGTCCCTATGACCACTGTGGTGGCCGAATCCGTCACACAACTGAGCGTGTTCTCCGACCCCGCCTCGGTGGCCGTCGTCGGCGCCTCCGCCGATCCCGCGAAGTGGGGTTACTGGCTGGCGAGCGGCGCATTGACGGGTGAGCACCGCCGCCGAGTTCATCTGGTCAACAGGAGAACCGACACCCTCCTCGAACACCCATGCCATCCGAACCTGTCGGCCCTCCCCGAGGTCCCCGACCTCGTCGCCCTCTGCGTGCCGGCGCCGTTCGTCTCGGACGTGGTGGACGAGGCACTCGCACTCGGCGTTCGCGGATTCCTCGGGGTCACCGCAGGCGTTCCCGGCGAAGCCGAACTCGCCGACCGGATCCGAAGTGCCGGAGCACGACTCGTCGGCACCAACAGTCTCGGCATCTACGACAGCGCCACCGACCTCTCGCTGACGTGGGGGCGGTTCACACCCGGGCCGCTCGCCGTCATCTCGCAGAGCGGGCAACTCGGCTCCGAACTCGCCGCGCTCGGCGCCCGGCACGGCGTGGGCGTCTCCCGGTTCGTCTCCATCGGAAACCAGTCCGACGTCACCGCCGCCGAACTGCTCTCCGATCTCGGCAGCCACGACCCGACGCGCGTGATCGCCCTGTACCTCGAAAGTTTCAGCGACGGCGAATCCCTATTCCGGACGTTGCGCGCCCTGCGCGACACCGGACGACCGACTCTGCTGTTGACGGTCGGTGCCAGCGCCGCGAGCACGCGCCTGGCGCGCTCCCACACGGGTTCACTCACCTCTGCCCTGGACGTCGTCGACGCAGCCTGCCGCGCGTCGGGCGTGCTCCGCGTGAGCACCCCCGACGAGTTGATCACCGTCGCCCGGGCATTTCTCACCACCACCGTCCCCGACGGCAACCGCGTCGCCATCGTCGGCGACAGCGGCGGGCAGTGCGCGATCGCCGCCGACGTGACGAGCGCGAGCGCATTGACCGTTCCCGACTTCTCGTCCGCGCTCGCCGAATCCATTGCCCTGCAACTGCCGACCGGTGCGGCCAGCAGCAACCCGGTAGACCTCGCCGGGGCGGGAGAGCAGGATCTGGGAAGTTACGCGAGCGTCGTCGAACACCTTCTCCGCGCCGACGAGTCGGACGCCGTGGTGCTCACCGGGTATTTCGGCTGCTACGCGCGGGACGCTCCCACTCTCGCCGAACGCGAAGCGGCCGTGGCCGAACGGATCGGGCGGGCGTCCGCGGAGACGGGCAAACCCGTCGTCGTCCACACCATGGCTCCGGAATCGAGCACCGCACAGGCGTTGTGGCAGCACGGCGTCCCCGTGTTCGACACGGTCGATTCCGCGGTCCGCGCCCTGTCCGGGCTGTCCCGCCTGCGTCCACCTCAGGCCTCGAATCACCTTCTCTCCGAGCCCGTTCCGCAGGGCGGACTCCGGTCCGGATACTGGGCCGCGCGTGAACTCCTCACCGAACTCGGTGTCGCCTTTCCCGACGGCGGGGTCGTGCGCACCCACGACGAGGCGGTCGCAGTGGCCGGCCGTCTGCGGGCCCCGTTCGTCCTCAAGGCGAGCTGGCTCGAGCACAAGAGTGAGGCGGGCGGGGTCGCGGTCGGCATCGCCGGTCCCGAACAACTGGTGTGCACCTTTCAGGACATGTATTCCCGGCTCGGCGACGGCGACTACGTGCTCGAGGAGCAGGACACCCGCGCCGGCGCGGTGGAAATCCTGGTCGGCGCGCGCCGTGATCCCGACCTCGGTCCGGTGATCGTGGTGGGCGCCGGCGGCACCGAAACCGAAGTGCTCCAGGACATCGGTCTCGAATCGGCCCCGGTCGGGGCCGAGGATGCCCTCGCGATGGTCGAACGCCTCCGCTGCATGCCGCTTCTCCGCGGATGGCGGGGACGCCCCGCGGTGTCCGTCGACGGTCTGGTCGACGTGATCACGCGGGTGTCCCGGTTGATCGCGGAACGGCCCGACATCGCCGAGATCGAGTTGAATCCGGTCCGCGTCGCCCCGGACGGAGCGCTCACCGTCGACGCGCTCGTCGTGGCCGCCGAACCGACCCCAGCCCCGTGAGTCCACATCCCGAGACAGCACAGGAGAACCATGCGATGACCGAGACCCACTCCCCCGGCCTCGTCCCGAACACCGCCGACGAATTCCAGGGCCGCGTCGCCGTCGTCACGGGTGGCGGCTCCGGTATCGGACGCGCCGTCGCGATGCGGTGGGCGGCCGCGGGCGGCACCGTCGTCGTCTTCGGCCGCAGGCAGAACGCGCTCGACGACACCGTCCGGGCGGCCGAGCTGGTCGGCGGGAAAGCCGAGGCCGTGGTGTGCGACGTGCGGGATTCCGACGCCGTGGACGTGGCGATCGACGGCGTCGTCGATCGCTACGGCCGCCTCGACGCGCTGGTCAACAACGCCGCAGGCAACTTCGTGGTTCCCAGCGAGGACCTCTCGCCGGGCGGGTGGAAGGCTGTGGTGGACATCGTCCTGAACGGCACGTTCTACTGCACCCGCGCGGCGGGCCGCCACATGCTGGCGACCGGTCGCGGCACCATCCTCAACACCATCGCCAGTTACGCGTGGCACGGTCATCCCGGCACCGTCCACAGTGCGGCGGCCAAGGCGGGTGTCGTCGCGATGACGCGCACGCTGGCCGTGGAATGGGGCGGTCGCGGCGTCCGGATCAACTGCATCGCACCGGGACCGACCGAAACCGAGGGAGCCGGGGCGGCCCTGTGGCCTACCGAGCAGGACCGCGCCCGAGTGCTGTCGAGCGTCCCCGCTGCTCGCTTCACGACGCCGGAGGAAGTCGCCGAATCCGCGGCCTTCCTGCTCAGCGACCGCTCCGGCTACGTCACCGGAGAGGTCCTCGTCACCGACGGCGGCCAGTGGCTCGGCAAGTCCGTGTACACGGATTCGCGAGCGGCGGCCCGATGACCGTCACGATTCACACCACCTGGGACCGGGACTCGATCCTCGTCGGCGGGGACTGGATTCCCGTCACCGACTGCACGGAGGTGCACGACCCGGCCACCGAGTCCGTGATCGGCCGGTCCGCGTCGGCCGGTGCCGTCCATGTCGACGCCGCTGTCGCGGCGGCACGCGTCGCCGGAACAGCGTGGGGTGCAGGTGCTCCCGAGGATCGCGCCGCGGTCCTCGACGCCTTGTGCACCCAACTTCGCGCGCGGAGGCAGCTCCTCGTCGACACCACCGTCGCGGAAGTGGGAGCCCCGGTGACCGTGGCCGAGGAAGCGCACATCGACCTCGGTATCGAGATCCTCGCATCGTATGCGCGGCTCGCCAGGGACCTTCCCTTCCGGGAACGGCTGGGCCGGACGCTGCTGTTGCGGCGCCCCGCGGGGGTCGTCGCGTGCATCACGCCGTGGAACTACCCCTTCTACCAGCTCGCAGCCAAGGTGGGAGCGGCTCTCGCGGCGGGATGCACCTCTGTCGTCAAGCCGGCCGAGCTCACCCCGCTGTCCACCTACCTGTTCGCCGACGCCGCACTCGATGCCGGAGTTCCGCCCGGGGTCCTGAACCTGGTTCCGGGCAGCGGTCGAACGGTGGGGGCCGCGCTCGCCGCGCACCCCGGGGTCGATGTGGTGTCCTTCACCGGCTCAACCGCTGTCGGCAGGGGCGTCGCACACGCCGCCGCCGAATCCCTGAAACGCGCGTGCCTCGAGCTCGGCGGGAAGTCGGCCTCCGTGGTGCTCGACGATGCCCCGCTGCCGGAAGCGGTCGCCGCGACCGTCGACGCCGCCATGCTCAACTCGGGTCAGACGTGCAGCGCGTGGACTCGTCTGCTCGTGCCGCGCGCACGGTACGAGGAGGCGGTCGAACTCGCCGCCGATCACGCCGACACCTTGCGGGTGGGTGATCCCCGGGACCGCTCGACGCAACTCGGCCCGGTGATCTCGGCTGCGCAGCGACGATCGATCGCGGAGGCGGTCGATGCGGCGGTCGCCGGCGGGGCCCGCCTGGCAGCGGGAGGTTCCGGCGTGCCTGCCGGCCTCGAAACGGGCCACTACCTGCGACCGACCGTGCTCGCCGAGGTCGGGCCGCACGACCCGATCGTGCGCGACGAAATCTTCGGGCCGGTGCTGGCCGTCCTTCCGCACGACGGCGACGAGGACGCGATCCGGCTCGCCAACGACAGCGACTACGGGCTCGGCGGCGCCGTGTGGTCGGCCGACCCGGAACGGGCACTCGGCGTCGCGGCCCGGATGGACACCGGTCAGGTCGACATCAACGGCGCCCCGTTCAACCCCGAGGCCCCGTTCGGAGGCTGGAAGTCCTCCGGCCTGGGCCGGGAGCTCGGCCGGTTCGGCGTCGAGGAATTCACCGAGCTGACGGCGGTGCAGCGCTGACCCGACGCACCCCACACACACTCCACAGTCCCGCACCGACACAACCGTATTCGAAGCGAAGGAACCGCGACATGACCACCACCACCAACATCCCCGCCTGGCCCCTGACCGACGAGCAGAAGCAGATCATCGAGCTGTGCCGGGACTTCGCGCAGAAGGAGATCCGGCCCCGCGGCCGGGAGGTCGACGAGGCGGATGTCGTGACACCCGTCGACATCTTCGCCAAGGCCGCCGCGGTGGGCATCACCGACTTCATGATCCCCGAGGAGTTCGGCGGAGGCGGCATGGGCGACGTCTTCACCCAGTGCCTGGTGCAGGAGGAACTGTGCTGGGGTGACCCCGGAATCGGAAACCTCGTGTGCTCCAACGGCTTCTTCTCCGATCCGATCATGGTCCTCGGTACCGAGGAGCAGAAAAAGCAGTGGCTCGGCCCCCTCACCGGACCGAACGCACCGATGACCTCGCTGGCCACCACCGAACCGGGATCCGGCTCGGATGCGGCGTCGATCGTCACCACGGCCGAGCGCGTCGACGGCGGCTACCGGCTGGGCGGGCAGAAGGCATGGATCTCCAACGCCGGCGCCGCCCAGTTCTACGTCGTGTTCGCGAAGACCGACCGCACCCAGCGGTCCGGTGGCGTCTCCGCGTTCCTCCTCGAGAAGGGCGCCGAGGGAATGACCTTCGGGGAGCCGATGAAGAAGATGGGACAGCGCGCCATCGTGTGCCGGGAGATCTTCTTCGACAACGTGTTCGTCCCCGAGGAGAATCGTCTCGGCGAGGAGGGACAGGGCTTCTACGGTCTGATGGGCACATTCGACATCTCGCGGGTCGTGCTCGGGGCCGCCGCCGTCGGCGCCGCCCGCGCCGCCTACGAGTACGCCCTCGACTACGCGAAGACACGGAAGCAGTTCGGGGTGCCGATCATCGAGCATCAGGCAGTCGCGTTCCGGCTGGCAGACATGGCGACGCGGATCGAATCCGCCCGGCTGCTGGTCCATCACGCCGCCCGCATCATCGACAGCGGCGGAAACGCCAGGGGCATCGCCGCCATGGCGAAACTGACGGCGTCCGAAACCGCCATGTTCGTCACGCACGCCGCGGTGCAGACGCTCGGCGGTTGGGGCTATTCCCGCGAGTACCCCGTCGAGCAGTGGATGCGCGACGTGAAACTGGAGGAGATCGAGGAAGGCACGTCCGACATCATGAAGCTCGTCATTTCCCGGAACCTGGACTGACTCGCGCGGCTGCGGGGCGGAGACACGCCTTCGCCCCGCACCCGTCCGGGTACCCGCGCACCATCCGCACACGAACACTGCACAGCCCATGGGAGGGCATCGATGACAAGCCAGAACGGCGGCCAGGCACTCGTCGCGGCTCTCGCCGCACACGGAGTCGACACGGTCTTCGGAATTCCGGGCACCCACAACCTCGCCGTCTACGCCGCCTTGGCCGACTCGCCGATCCGCTCCGTCCTGACACGGCACGAGCAGGGGGCCGGTTACGCCGCCGACGGATACGCGCGCGTGACGGGCAAACCCGGCGTGTGCCTGACCACCACCGGCCCCGCGATACTCAATGCCGCTGCCGCAGCGGCGCAGGCGTGGTCGGACTCGGTCCCGGTTCTCTTCATCTCACCGGCCCTGCCGCTCACCCACCCGGGGAGGGGAAACGGCTACCTCCACGAGGTGAAGAATCAGCAGGCCGCGCTCGAGGCGATCGTGTCCTACAGCCACCGGGTCACCAGCGTCGCCGAGATCCCCCGCGCGATCGCCTACGCCTTCGCCGCCATGAGCTCCGGCAGACCGCGACCGGTGCACATCGAGATCCCCGTCGACATCCTCGACGCGGAAGCGGACGTCCGGATCGTGGCACCGGTCGAGTCCGCTCCGCTCGCCGCTCCCCTCCACGCGGTGACCGACGCGGCGCAGCGCCTCGCCGCCTCACAGTGTCCCGTGCTGGTCGTGGGCGGCGGGGCCCGCTCGGCGGCGCCGCAGGTCCGTGCCCTCGCCGAACGGCTGTCCGCGCCCGTACTCACGACGACCAACGGGAAGGGAGTCCTCGACGAGGACCACCCGCTGTCGGTGGGGGCCGGCGTACACCATCTGTCGGTCCGCGCCGTGCTCGAGGCCGCCGACTGCGTTCTCGCGATCGGGACGGAATTCGCACCCTCCGATTTCTGGTACGGCCCGGTCGAACTGGACCACAAGCTGATTCGCATCGACGTCG